>NZ_JBHVYO010000038.1:86258-86852 GCF_042880655.1 Streptomyces sp. NPDC058295 | reverse complement strand
AATTCGCCCGGCGCGCCCCGCGCCGGTCTGTGCCGGATGCGCCGCGCGCAGCCGCCTCCGGCGCTGGAGGAGCTCTCCCCGGGACCCGTCTCGTCGTCATCGGCGGCGCCGGCGGTCGGCAGTCGGCAGACCGGGCCCCGACCCGTGCGGGCCGGCTGCGACGAGCTGCCGTGCGAAACCCTCGACGCGATCGGCCGGCCGGCCGGGGGAGCAGGCCGCCGCGGTGCGCGGCCGCAGCCGACGCGCCGGACGTCCTGCGCACCTCCGACCGGTGGTGTCGCGGACCTGCTGCGGCCCTGCGGAGGGCATGGCGCCCGGCGGGGGGTACGGGCCCGGTTGCGGACCGGCGGCGACCAGCCCGTGCCCGGTGCGGACGGGCGCCGCCGCATCGCGGCCAAGGGCGCCGTCGCCCCTGCCGGCGGGGCGCCGCCCCCGCTTCGTCCGGTGCCGCTTGACCGCCGGCTGCTGACCCGGCGCGGGCGCGACAACGCCGCGGGGCGGGGGCGGGGGGGCGGGGGAGCCCCCCGCCTGGAGGGGGGGCCCGGGCACGGCGAGTACGGGCGAGTTGGGGTTGCCGCGGCGGGGGGCGGGCGG
>NZ_JBHVYO010000038.1:0-86248 GCF_042880655.1 Streptomyces sp. NPDC058295 | reverse complement strand
GGGCCAGGAGTGCCTGGCCCGGCCCGCGACGGGACGGGGGACGACCGGACGGGATCAGCCGATCTTGACGATCTCGCCGTCACTGGCCGTGACGTCCGACGAGGTGGTGCAGGCCGGGGCGTCCGTGCAGGCCGGCCACATGATGGTGTTGTTCGCCACGTAGATGGAACCGTCGGGGCCCGCGAGGAATCCCGAGGGCGCGAACAGCTTCCCCTCGCCGAGGACGGTACGGGAGTTGTCCTGGTGGTTGATCTGGATGACCACGCCGTCCGGGTCGCCGGTCGGCAGGAAGCCGGTGGTGTCGAGTTCGGTGACGTAGAAGTCGCCGTTGGCGCCGAAGCCGCAGCCGTTGATGGCGCTGAAGCCGCTCTGCCACACCGTCATCCGGCCGGTCTTGGGCGCGTACCGGTAGATGTTGGCCGCGGTGGGGGAGCTGCCGTGTCCGGTGATCCCGCCGATGTAGACGGCGCCGTCGGGGCCGACGTCGAGGCAGGTCGGCACGGCCTCGGTGCCCTCCGCCGTGTCCGGCACCTCGGCGAGGACCTTGACGTTGCCGTGCCGGTCGACGGAGTCCAGCGTGTTCGAGCTGGCGTCCACCAGGTAGAAGCCGCCGCGCGGATTGGCGGTCAGTGCATACGGGTTGGCGTGGGGAGGCACGTCGGGCTCGTTCTGCGCCGTCCACGCGTAGTCGACCGCACCGGGGTTCGCCACCGCGGACACCTGGCCGTTCTTGATCTTCAGCAGCGCCCCGTACTGCTCCTTCAGCGGCCCCTGGAGCTCCGCCGGCAGGTCGGCCGGGACGCTGTTGGGCGAGCCCGTCTCCAGCGCGTACAGGGCGCCGTTGGAGTAGACGATGGAGTTGGGTCCGACGACCTCCTCCTCGTTGAAGTTCGACGCCAGCCCCTCGACGATCCGCACGGGCTTGCCGGACGAGATGTCCGCGACCGATCCGGTGAAGCCGAAGCACCTGGTGTAGTAGCCGGTGCCCCGGCAGGTCTCCGGTGCGCCGCCGACCTCGGCGACCAGGAGGTGGCCGCGGGGACCCCACGTCATGCTCCTGGGCGAGTTCAGGCCCTTGGCCACGACGGTGATCGGGGAGTCGCTGGTGAGATGTCTGGTCGGTCGGGCCGACGGCGTGGCGGCCTCGGCCGCCTGCCCCGAGGGTCCGGCTCCCAGGCTGACGAGCGCTGCTGCCGCCGCTAAACCGGCAGCCAGCGTCCGGCTCGTTGTGAGACGCCGCATCTTGGCCTCATTCCTTGGGGTTCGGGTGAATCCACGACTTGATGACCGGTATTCACGACAGAACGCACCGGGACCGGCTCGCACTGATGCGGTATGGCGCGCCCCACTGCTTCTGGTTCTGGCGCCTCAGCATTGATCACAGGACTTGGCCGCGACTGTCGACCAGGTTGGTGCGGACTTGGGGCCGGTTTGGCGGGCCGCGGGCGGCGGCGGGCCGGGCCGTGCGGCCGGGGTGCCCGCACCGGCCGGCCGGTGAACCGGGGACAGCGCAACCGCACCCGCAGGTGAGACCGGCGCCTCGTGTCACATTCCGGCGGCCCGGACTGTCGTACTGATGAGACGGACGCGTCGTCCCGCAGGACGGCACCGCCCGCTCGTGCTGATCCCCACACGCAACCTCAGGAGCACCATGAATACCCCGGCTCTGTCGACACTGTTCACCGAAGCGGCGCCCGCCGAGCGCCTGGAGCGGGTGGCCACCGCACTGCGGGCGAACAACTTCGCCGTCGAGATCCTCGATGACGCCGCCGCCGCGCGGGCCCGCGTCCAGGAGCTGATTCCCGAGGGCACCACCGTGCTCACCGGGGCCAGCGAGACCCTGCGCCTGTCCGGCATCGACGAGGACATCAACAGCAGCGGGCGATTCGAGTCCGTCAGGGCACGCACCCTGGCCATGGACCGTGCCACCCAGATGGCCGAGATCTGGCAGCTGATCGCCTGCCCCGACGTCATCGTGGGCAGCGTCTCCGCCGTCACTGAGACCGGCTCCCTGGTGGCCGCCTCGGCCAGCGGAAGCCAGCTGGCCGCCTACGCGGGCGCCGCGCCCCGCGTGATCTGGGTCGTCGGAGCGCAGAAGGTGGTGCCCGACCTGGACACCGCGCTGCGCCGCATCGAGGACCACTGCCTCCCGCTGGAGAACGAGCGCTGCCTGGAGACCTACAAGGTGCCCAGTGCCCTCAACCGCCTGCTCGTCCTGAACGCGGAACCCCACCCCGGGCGCGGCACCGTCCTGCTGCTGCGCGAAGCCATCGGATTCTGACGCCACCAGCAGCCGTCCGGCCGGCACCGAAGCGGACCGGCGGGCAGGCCCCGAGGGGCGGCCGGTTGCGGACCGCCCCTCTTGCGCTGCCGCCGGGCACGCCCCGGCGCTCTCAGCACAGGACGATGATGTCCAGGCCGGTCAGGTCGGCCAGGATGTCGATGCCGGTGATCAGGCCGTCGGCGACGGCGAAGCGGAACACGGCGCGCGGCACGCCGTCCTGGACGTAGGCCAGCCCGGCGGACCCGTCGACGAGGGCCGGCACCGGCGACCAGGAGAGGTTGGCGAAGGCGCGGGTGACGGCGTCGGCGCCGCGGATCTCCTCGGGCACGCCCATTCCCGTGGCCACGCCCATCCGCACGGCGGCCCGGTCGGCGCGGACCACGATGTCCGGGGCGAGCACGGCCAGCAGCGCCTCGAAGTCGCCCTCGCGCGAGGCGGTGAGGAAGGCGTGGATGAAACCGGCCTTGTCGGCCTGGGCGCTGCCGGCCCCCTCGTCCCGCAGGGCAACGGCCGGCGGGACCGCGTCCGCGGCCGGCGGTGCGACGCCCTGGCGCTGGAAGCGCCGGCGGGCGCGGCTGGCCAGCTGGCGGGTCGCGGCCGGAGTGCGGTCCATGATCGTCGCGATCTCCTCGAAGGGCACCGCGAACATGTCGTGCAGGACGAACGCCAGCCGCTCGGCGGGCGTGAGCGTGTCGAGGATGAGGAACATGGCGGCACCGACCGACTCGGCGAGCAGCGCCTCCTGCTCCGGGTCGGCCGCCGTGCCCAGGCGGTGCGAGCCGTCGTCCTCGGGGACGTCCACCAGATCCTCGCGGCGCGACTTGCGGGACTGGAGCATGTTCAACGACACACGGGCCACGATGGTGGTGAGCCAGCCGCTCATGTTCTCCACCGCGGCGGCGTCCGAGCGGGTGACCCGGAGCCAGGTCTCCTGCACGGCGTCCTCCGCCTCGGTCTGCGAGCCGAGCACCCGGTACGCCACCGCCCGCAGACGGGGGCGGTCGGTCTCGAATCGAGCCGCCAGCCATTCGTTTTCGTTCATCGGTCACACCCTCCCACCAGTGCCTCGCATGTCTGACAGGCCAGAGTCCACGAATGTGACAGACGAGGACCGGGCACCGGGACCCGCCCGGGCGGGCGAGCCCGCCGTTCCCCCCGAATGCCGCACCGGCGCGGAGCGGACTTCGCCGGCGGCCGTGTCCACGGCAGCCCTGCCCCGGCCGCCTGCGGCGGCCGCGCCCCGTCCGGCCCGCGGTGGACGCCGCCGGCCGGCGCACCCCTTTCACCGCGCCTGGGCGGCAGGCCTCGCGGCACGCTACCAGGGCGCACTTCGCCCCGGGCCGCCCGCTTCCCCGGCGAAGTGGCCCCCGGCGCGCGCCGGTTGGGGATCGCGGGCGGTGTGATGCGGGCCCCTGCCGGCGCGTGACGTCCGGCCGCCCTCGGTGCGCCCGCCCGCCCGGCCGGGCGCCCTCCCCGCCCTCCCCGCGGGGTTCGGCCGGCCCGGGGCACCCGACAGGCCACCTGTGACCTGGGTCACTCGGGCAAGCGCTGGCGCGGGTCCTCTGCCTGTGTCACGATTCCGGCATCTATCGCCTGCCCAAAAACAGCCACGGCACAGTGGGTTGAGCGTCCTCCGCCGGTTCCTGCGGGCGAGACCGAGGCGCTCTCGGGCCCGGCGCGGCGGCCGACTTCCGGCAGATCTCGGCGTACATCGCCCCACGCGACGCCGGACTCGGTGACGGACCAGCCGCACCCGGACCGGCCGCGCACGGACCTGCCGCACCCGGACCAGCCGCGCAAGCCCGCGTGGGGTGCGAGCACGTCGCGTGAGCGGTGCCGCAGGACCCGGGCGGCCCGCCCTCACCGGCCCGTCCGGACGGGCGGCCCCGCCTCCTGCTGATCCGGCGGTTCACCGCCGGCCCCGCGTACCCCGCCGTCCCGGCAGGCCGCGGGGGCGTCGCCGGGGGAGCCGGAAACCCCCCGGCCCACCACGGCCCGGCCGCCGTCCAAGCCGCCTGCGCCGGCCCTTCACCGAACCGACCGCACCGCCGAGGAGAGCGCCGCAGCCCGGCGCCTTCCGGGCCGGCCGTGCGCCAACGCGCCTACCAGCAGGCGAAAGTGACCCTCCGTCAGCTCGACGTCCTACTGCCCTTGCTGTCGAGACTCCAAGAGAAGTGGATTCCAGATATGCCCAGGCTATGCAAGCCGGCGATGAGCGCGCCGGAATATGTCATCACGGTGGAAGAGACTCTGGAATTTGCGGAAAAAGCGCATGCCGGCAAGCCGCAGCTTCCCTTGGCCCTCCGCCTGATCCGCAACACCGGCGTGAAGAAGCGGCACATAGTCCAGCCCATCGAGCAGACCCTGCGGCACCCGGGCTTCGAAGAGCGCAACCGCATCTACGAGCTCGAGTCGAAGAAGCGCACCCCCCCGGTCATCGAAGAGGCCCTGGCCAACGCCGAACTGACGGCCCGTGACATCGACGCGATCATCTACGTGTCGTGCACCGGCTTCCTGATGCCGTCCCTGACGGCCTGGCTGATCAACAAGATGGGCTTCCGCTCGGACACCCGGCAGATCCCCATCTCCCAGCTCGGCTGCGCGGCGGGCGGCGCGGCGATCAACCGGGCCCACGACTTCTGCGCGGCCCACCCCGGCAGCAACGTCCTGATCGTCGCCTGCGAGCTGTGCTCCCTGTGCTACCAGCCCGAGGCCGACGACATCGGCTCGCTGCTGTCCGACGGCCTGTTCGGTGACGCGGTCGCCGCCGCCGTCGTACGGGGCCTGGGCGGCACCGGCATCGAACTGGAGCGCAACGCCTCCTACCTCATCCCCCACACCGAGGACTGGATCTCCTACGCCGTCAAGGACACCGGCTTCCACTTCCAGCTGGACCGCCGCGTGCCCGGCACCATGGAGCCGCTCGCCCCGGTCCTGCGCGAACTCGCCAAGGACCACAGCTGGGACGCCGGCAAGCTCGACTTCTACATCATCCACGCCGGCGGTCCGCGCATCCTCGACGACCTCGCCAAGTTCCTCGAGGTCGACCGCGACGTGTTCCGGCACAGCTGGTCGACCCTGAGCGAGTACGGCAACATCGCCAGCGCCGTCGTGCTCGAAGCCGCCCGCCGGCTGTTCGAGGAGGACACCCCGGCCCCCGGCGCCACCGGTCTGATCGCCGGCTTCGGCCCCGGCATCACCGCCGAGATGGCGCTCGGCACCTGGGCCGCCGACGTCCCCCAGACCGTCGCCTGAGCCCGCGCACGGACGAAAGAAGCGAAGCCTATGACCGACCTCATCCTCCCGGCGGGTGCTGGGCGAAAGCTGATCACCCCGGCACAGGAGGTGACGTTCAAGGCCACGAAGGAGATGGGATCCGCCGTCTCGATCTTCGAGGTGATCGTCCCGCCCGGCTTCGACGTCGGGGCCCATGTGCACGAAAAGGGCCAGGAGTTCTTCTACGTCCTGGACGGCGAGCTGGACCTGCTGTGCTTCGAGCCGGCCGAACGCACGACGGACACCTGGCACCACTGGGAGTCCGCCAAGGGCGACCGCGTCATCCGCGCCGGGGAGGGCAGCTGCATGTTCGTGCCGCCCGGCACCCCGCACGCCTTCCGCAACGCCACCGACAAGCCGGTGAAGATGCTCTTCCAGAGCTTCCCCTCGCCCGATCACGAGGACTACTTCGAGGAGATCGCGGAGATCTGGTCGCGCGGCACCGCGGTGGACCCCGCGGCCGTCGCCGAGATGCGCAAGCGCTACGACGTCAGCCAGCTCACACCGCTGCGCTACGAACCGCCGGCCCCCCGCATCCCCGGACAGCACACACACACGAAACAGAGTGGGAGGTGACCACGATGGAACCGATACCCCTGGTCCACGCGAGTCTCGGCGAACGGGAACTGGCCGCCGTCGCCGAGGTGTTCGCCTCCGGCTGGCCCGCCGGCCAGGGCCCCCAGGGCAAGGCGCTGGAGGCCCGGCTGGCCGAGAAGTACGGCGTCGGCGACGCCGTCGCCGTCAGCAACTGCGGCGCCGCGCTCCACCTGGCCATGCTCGCGCTCGGCGTCAAGCCGGGCGACGAGGTGATCGTCGCCGACTACGGGTTCCCCGCGCCCGCACAGGCCGCCCTCTACGTCGGCGCCGTCCCGGTCTTCGCCGACGTGCGCCCCGACACCTACACCGTCGACCCGCAGGCGGTGGCCGACCTGGTCACCCCGCGCACCGTCGGGATCGTCGCGGTGGACACGGTCGGCATGCCCGCCGACTACACCGAACTCCAGGCCATCGCCGACCGCCACGGCCTGTTCCTCGTCGAGGACGCCGCCTGCGCGGTCGGCGCGACCTACCAGGGCCGCCAGGCCGGCGCGCTCGCCGAGGTGGGCTGCCTGTCCTTCCACGGACGCAAGGGCGCCTCCAGCGGTGAGGGCGGCGCCCTCCTCGCCCGCGACCCGGCGATCGGCAAGGACGCGCGGCTGCGCTCCTCCTTCGGCATCGGCAGCATCTTCGACATGGGCAACGTCGTCGGCCTGCCCATCCCGACGTTCACCGAGATCGGCTACAACTTCAAACTGTCCGACATCGCCGCGGCGATCCTGCGGGTCCAGCTGGGCCGGATCGACGAACTCCTGGCACGCCGCAGCGCCGTCGCCGCCCAGTACGCCGAGCTCCTCGCCGGCGAGGAACTCCTGACGGTGCCGAGCGTCCCGCAGGACCGCACCCACGCCTGGCAGACCTACATGGTGACGCTGGACGCGGGCGTGGACCGCGCCGCGGTCGCCGCCGAGCTGCGCGGCCAGGGCATCGGCTGCGGGCACGGCACGTTCGCGGCCCACGTGCAGCCGGTGTTCGAGGCGAAGCAGACGTGCCCGGTCTCAGCGGACCTCTTCGCGCGCCAGCTCGCCGTACCCATGCACGCGGAACTCGCAACCGACCAGGTCGAACGGGTCGTGGACGCCCTGCGCAGCGCGGTGCGGACCCACGCGTCCACCACACGGGTCCTCGGAGGGGCAGCATGACGAACAACCGGCCATCACCCGTCGGCATCATGCGGCTGATCAACGGCTACTGGGCCACCGGAGTCCTCGCCGCAGCCGCCACCCACTCACTCTTCACCCACCTCGAGCACGGCGCCGGCTCGGCCACCGAACTGGCCGGGCGCGCCGCCATCTCCGAGCGCGGCGCCCAGACCCTCCTCGACGGCCTCGTCAGCGTCGGCCTGGTCGAACTGCACGAGGGCCGCTACCGCAACACCCCCGAGGCGTCCGCCTACCTGGTGGAGGACACCCCCGTCTCGCTGGCCCCCTTCGCCAAGCTCAAGCTGACACACATGGGCGCCCTGACCGACCTGGCCGAGGTGGTCCGCGTCGGAGGACCGGTGAAGGACGCGGTCGTCGAGGTCGCCAACAACCCGCACTGGGAAGGCATCGTCACCGCCATCGCCGCACAGTCGGTCCCCGCCGCGTCGGTGGCCGCCGAGGTCCTCGGACTCGCCGACGCCGGTGAGATCTCGATCCTCGACGTGGGCGGCGGCTCGGGCATCTACTCGGGCATCTGGCTGGAGGCCAACCCCGCCGCCCGCGCGGTGCAGCTCGACTGGGAGCCGATCAACGAGATCGCCCGCCGGCTGCTGGCCGAACGCGGCGTCGGAGACCGCTTCACCACCATCGACGGCGACTTCCACACCACCGACTTCGGCACCGCGCAGTACGACGTCGCGGTGTACTCCCACATCGCCCACCAGGAGGGCCCGGAAAGCAACGTCGAGGTCTTCACCAGGCTCCGGCAGGCCCTCAGGCCCGGCGGCACCCTGGTCGTCAACGACTACGTCGTCGACGACGACCGCAGCGGACCGGCCTTCCCGCTGATCTTCGCCTCGGAGATGCTGCTCAAGACCAGGCAGGGCAGCACCTGGCGGCGCAGCGACTACCGCGACTGGCTCGTCAAGGCCGGCTTCCAGGACGTCTCGTTCCACACCGCGGAGCCAGCCACCCTGGTCGTCGCCCGGTAGCCGGCCACCGGGCGGCACGCACCGCGCGCGACCGCCCCGGGCCGTCCTCCCCGCCACCGCCGGGCAGCCAGTCAGCGAGGGACACCGCATATGGCATCCGTGAACGTCTCCGTCATCTACTACAGCGCCACCGGGAACCTGCACACCATGGCGCTGGCCGCGGCCGAGGGCGCGGAGAAGGCCGGCGCGGCCGTGCGCCTGCGCAAGGTCCGCGAACTGGCCCCGCCGGAGGCGATCGGCTCCGTCCCGGCCTGGTCCCGGCACCTGAAGGACACCGCCGGCATCGAGGAGGCCGCCCTCGACGACCTGAGCTGGGCGGACGCGGTGCTGTTCGGCACCCCCACCCGCTTCGGCAACGTCTCCAGCCAGCTCAAGGCCTTCATCGACACCACGGGCGCCCTGTGGCAGACCGGCGCCCTGGCCGACAAGGTCGTCTCGGCCTTCACCGCCACCGGCACCGCCCACGGCGGCCAGGAGTCCACCATCCTGGCGCTGAGCAACACCTTTTACCACTGGGGCTGCATCATCGTCCCGCCGGGCTACACCGACCCGGTCCGCTCCCAGCGGGGCAACCCCTACGGCACCTCGCACGTCGCGGACGCCGGAGGCCCCACCGAGACGGTGCTCCAGGCGGCCCGTCACCAGGCCCGCCGGGTCACGCGCACGGCGGCGGCGCTCAAGGCCGGCCGCGCGGCCTGACGTCCCCTCAGCACAACGGCACCCCGGGCGAAAGCGACCGCACACGGTACGCGGCCCCGGCCGCCGCGCAGCCGAAAACCCATCAGCCGGCGCCCGGCCGCCCCCCCCACGTGGGGGTCTGCCGTGCGCGTCCCGGCATCCCGCACCGAGCCGGCGAACAGCCCGAACATCCATCGCTCACCGTAAAGGAGACAGACCCGATGAAGGGCTCTGTGGCCTATCAATCGATACAGAAGCGCGGTCTTCACATCGGCCTGCTGCCGGCCATGGCCGCGGCCGTCAACGCGTCGACGCCGATCACGCTCGACCACGATCTGGACGTCGCGCCCGAGGTGGGCCGCCACCTGACGGCGTCCCGGCTCGCCGACCTCGTGGACGACCTCGCGGCCCGGCTGTGGGCGGCGGGAGTGCGGCCCGACGAGCACATCGTGTTGCACAAGCGGGCCAACGCCGACGTGTGGATGCTGGCCTGTGCCGCCTCCCGGATCGGCGCGGTACCGGTGATGCTCTCGCCCGGCCTGGACGCCGGGACGGTGGCCGCCCTCCTCGAACGGGTCGACCGGCCGAACCTGCTGACCGACGAGCACAAGCTCGACGTGCTCGCCGAGGTACCGGTGACGAAACTGACCCGGCGGGTGATCATCGTCGCCGGCGAGCGGCCGGACACCGTGTCGCTGGGCGGCCTGACCGGCGCGCCGCGGGTGCAGCCGGTGGTGCGGCCCCTGGACGAGGCCGCCGTGATCACCCACACCTCCGGCACCACGGGCCTGCCCAAGCTGGTCGTGCACACGCCCCGCACCCAGGGCATCCGCCTCAGGCCGCAGTGGCGCCTGCTGTCGCTGATGCGGAAGAAGGAGACCGCCGCGATCGCCATCCCCTTCGTGCACTCCCGCAACGTCGCGGCGATGGCCCTGGCCCTCCTGAAGGAGATGCCGGTGGTGCTCGTGAACGAATCGGACCCGGACGCGGTCGCCGAGGTGTTCCTCGAGAACAAGCCGGGACTCGTCGAGGCGCTGCCCAACGCGCTGATGGCCTGGGAGGGGCTGGCCGACGACCCCCGCAGGCCGTTCGCCTCGGTGAAGTACTTCAGCAGCACCTTCGACGCCATCCACCCCGGCACGATGAGCCGGCTGCTGAAGTCCTCCCGCCGGCGCGGCGCGCTGTTCTTCCAGATCTACGGGCAGAGCGAGGTCGGGCCGGCCGTCGGGCGCGCCTACTTCCCCCGCACCGCCCACAAGGCCAACGGCCGCTGCGTCGGCTGGCAGATGCCCCTGGGGTCGGCGAAGGTCCGCGTCGTCAGCCGCGACGGCAAGCGGCCCACCGAGCACAACCCCGGGCGCATCGAGGTCGCCTGGCCGGGCCTGGCCAAGACCTACTTCGCCGAGCAGGAACGCTACGACGACAACCGCGACGGCCAGTGGTGGGGCACCGGCGACGTCGGCTACTTCACCCGCCTCGGCTGCCTGCACATGCTCGACCGCGAGGTCGACATGATCCCCGGCGTGCGCAGCTCCCTCGAGGTCGAGGACACCGTCCTGGCCGAACTGCACGAGCTGAGCGAACTGGTCGTCGTCCAGGGCGCCGACGGCGACGCCGTCCCTGTGATCTGCACCCACGGCGACACGCCGCTGGACCCCGCCCGCTGGCGCGCCGCCGTGGCCCGCTTCCCGCAGCTGGCCGACCCCGTCCAGATTCCTGAGGCCGAACTGCCGCGCACCGCCACGCTGAAAGTACAGCGCCTCGCGCTCGCCGAACGGCTCAAGGACCGGCCGGCGAACCCGTAGCGAACGCGGCCCGCACGGGGACACCGCGCCCCCGCGCAGGAGCCGCACCCCGCCACCGCCCCGCCCGGCGGGCCGGGGCCACCGGGCGGACCCGCGCATCCCGACGCGCCGGCGCCGCACCGCCGCCCGCACCCGAGCACGGACCACGGCCGGCGGCCGCCCCCGCCGGGGCCGCCGAGCCGCCGTCCGCGCAGGACGCGCACGGCCTGCCCGACCCCCGGCCGCCGCCGCGCCCGCATCCACCGCCGTGTCCACCCACCGATCCCAGGAGTGTCATGTCCCGCCGCCTGTTCACCTCGGAGTCCGTGACCGAGGGACATCCCGACAAGATCGCCGACCAGATCAGCGACACCGTCCTGGACGCCCTGCTGCGCCAGGACCCGGCCTCCCGCGTCGCGGTCGAAACCCTCATCACCACCGGCCAGGTGCACATCGCGGGCGAGGTGACCACCTCCGCGTACGCCGACATCGCCTCACTGGTGCGGGAGAAGATCCTCGAGATCGGCTACGACTCCTCGGCCAAGGGCTTCGACGGCGCCTCCTGCGGCGTCTCGGTGTCCATCGGCGCGCAGTCCCCGGACATCGCGCAGGGCGTCGACACCGCGTACGAGTCCCGCGTCACGGGGTCCGCCGCAGCTGAGGAAGGCGACGGACTGGACCGGCAGGGCGCGGGCGACCAGGGCCTGATGTTCGGGTACGCGACCGACGAGACGCCCACCCTGATGCCGCTGCCGATCGAACTGGCCCACCGCCTCTCGCGCCGCCTGACCGAGGTCCGCAAGGACGGCACGCTCGCCTACCTGCGCCCGGACGGCAAGACCCAGGTCACCATCGAGTACCTGGGCGACACCCCGGTCCGGCTGGACACGGTCGTGGTCTCCTCGCAGCACGCGAGCGACATCGACCTCGACGGCCTGCTCACCCCCGACATCCGCCGCCACGTCGTCGAGCCCGTCCTGGACGGGCTGGCCGACGACGGCATCAAGCTGGAGACCGGGGACCACCGCCTCCTGGTCAACCCGACCGGACGCTTCGAGATCGGCGGCCCGATGGGCGACGCCGGCCTGACCGGCCGAAAGATCATCATCGACACCTACGGCGGCATGGCCCGGCACGGCGGCGGCGCCTTCTCCGGCAAGGACCCCTCCAAGGTGGACCGTTCCGCGGCGTACGCGATGCGCTGGGTCGCCAAGAACGTGGTCGCCGCGGGCCTCGCCTCCCGCTGCGAGGTGCAGGTCGCCTACGCGATCGGCAAGGCCGAGCCGGTCGGTCTGTTCGTGGAGACCTTCGCCACCAACACGGTCGCCGCCGAGAAGATCGAGGCCGCGATCACCGAGGTCTTCGACCTGCGGCCGGCCGCGATCATCCGCGACCTGGACCTGCTGCGCCCGATCTACGCCCAGACCGCCGCCTACGGCCACTTCGGCCGTGAGCTGCCCGACTTCACCTGGGAGCGCACCGACCGCGCCGACGCCCTGCGCAAGGCGGCCGACGCCGGCTGACAGCGCACCGCCGGCCGGGGATCCCGCGGCTGGCCGGGAACCCCGGTGTCGGCCGGGAATCCCGCCGTCGGCCGGGAGCGGCGGCGCCGGCCGGACCGGCAGGTAGCTGCCTCGCGGGTGCCGGCGGCGTGGGCGTCGTCCGCAGGCGGAGGCGCCCCGGCAGGTGCCGGCGCGACGGGTGCCGACTTGACGGGCGCCGGCCCGGCAGATGCCGGCGCACGGGTGGCCCGGCAGGTGCGGCGGCTTCCCCCCGGTCCCGCCGCCCCCGCCCTTCCACCCGCACCGCCATGCACCGCCCGCACCGCCCCTCCCACTCGCACCACCTCTCCCGCCCGCACAGTCACGCACCGCCCGCACTACCCCTCCCGTCCGCACCGCCCGTTCCGCCCGGACCGTTCCGCCCCGAGGCACAAGGAGCACTTCTCGTGCGTATCGCCGTGACCGGATCGATCGCGACCGACCATCTGATGGTGTTCCCCGGACGCTTCGCCGAGCAGCTGATCAAGGAGCAGCTGGAGCGGGTCTCCCTGTCCTTCCTCGCCGACCGGCTCGACGTGCGCCGCGGCGGCGTCGCCGCCAACATCGCTTTCGGCCTGGGCCTGCTGGGCCTGGACCCGGTCATGGTCGGCGCGGCGGGCCTGGACTTCGCCGAGTACGGCGCCTGGCTGCGGGCGAACGGCGTCGACACGCGCGCGGTGCGGGTCAGCGAGACCCTGCACACCGCGCGTTTCGTCTGCACCACCGACCAGGACCAGAACCAGATCGCCACCTTCTACGCCGGCGCCATGGCCGAGGCCCCCCGCATCGACCTGGCCGAGATCGCCGAACGCGCCGGCGGCCTGCGCCTCGTCCTGGTCGGCGCCGACGACCCGGCGGCCATGCTGCGGCACACCGCCACCGCCCACCGCCTCGGCATCCCCGTGGCGGCCGACCCCTCCCAGCAGCTGGCCCGCCTCGACCGCGAGCAGGTCCGCCTGCTGGTCGACCGGGCAACGTGGCTGTTCACCAACGAGTACGAGGCCGCCCTGCTGCTCGAGCGCACCGGCTGGAGCGAGGAGGAACTGCTCGGCCGGGTGGGCACCTGGATCACCACGCGGGGCGCGGACGGGGTGAGCCTGACCCGCTTGGGCGCGGACCGGCTGGACGTCCCGGCCGTGCCCACCGACAAGATCGCCGACCCCACGGGCGCGGGCGACGCCTTCCGCTCCGGCTTCCTGGCGGGCCTCGCCTGGCAGTGGCCGCCGCAGCAGGCCGCCCGGTTCGGCTGCGCGCTGGCGACCACCGTGCTGGAGTCGGTCGGCACCCAGGAGTACAAGCTGCTCCCCTCCGACCTGGCCGCCCGCATCGCCCAGACGTACGGCGACGACGCGGCCCGCTCCATCGAGCCCCGTCTGGCAGACGTGTGACGAGCACACCACGACGCCGGTACGCCACCGCCCCCAACGCCCCCGGTGCTCCCGGCGGCACAGCCACGACACCGCGCCACCACCGCTACTGAAAGAGGTCAGCTGCAATGACACCGGAAGCGACGCTCCAGCGGTTTCGCGACTACATGGTCGGACCCTCCCGGTTCATGACCCTGTTGTCGTGCTTCGAGCTGGGCATCATCGACGCGCTGCGCGACAGGCCCGGCCTGACGGCGGCCGAACTGGGCGAGGTGGCCGGCGCCAAGCCGGACGCCGTCGAACAGCTCCTGCTGCTGCCGGTCAAGGAGGGCTTCGTCGCCCACGACGAGGCTTCCGGCGCCTACTCCCTGGACGGCCTCGCGGGCGTCTCCGACAAGCTGCTCGAGCAGGCGCTCGCCGATCTGAACATGATCAAGGCGGTCACGCTGCGGCAGCTGTTCTACCTCACCGAGAGCGTGCGCACCGGCACGGTCGCCGGCCTCAAGGAACTGTACGGCTACGACGGTGACCTCTACGGCGCGCTGGGCGAGCTGCCCGAACTGCGCGAGCCGTGGGCGAAGTTGATGAACACCGTCACCGCCCATGTCGACCCGTGGTTCTTCGCCAACGTCGACATCCCGGCGGGGTCCAACGTCCTCGACCTCGCCGGGAACACCGGTCTCGGGGCGGTCAACACGCTCCGGCTGAAGGGCTCGCCCGGCCTGCGGGTGACCAACTTCGACCTGCCCGAGAAGGAGAAGGAGAGCCTGGAGAACTTCCGCACCCACGGTGTCGAGGATCAGTGCTCGTTCATCGGCGGTGACGTCTTCAAGGAAGTCCCCAAGGGATTCGACGTCGTACTGATCAAGCACTTCCTGCCCATGTTCGACAAGGACGACGTGCTCCGGATCCTCGGCGGCGTCCACGCTTCGCTGGAAGCCGGCGCGCAGGTCCACGTGCTGGTCCCGGTGTTTCCCGAGAACCTCAAGGACACCGAGAACTACACCGTCGACTTCTACCCCAGCTTCTTCGTCGCTGCACCATGGGCCAGGGAGGCCCGCAGAAGCTGTCGACCTGGCAGAAGTGGCTCGAGGAATCCGGATTCCAGGTCACCCAGGCGATCACCGACGACCCGGCCAATCTGCCGCCGCACGCCCTCACCGTGGAGGCCGTGCTGTCCGCGACGAAGGTCGCCTGACAGACGGATCCGGCACACCCGCCGCCCCCACCCCCCCCGGCACCCGCACACCGACGGCCCTGGTCTTTCCAGGGCCGTCTTTTTGCGTTGGCGGCCAGGAGGGCGCCGTGCCCAGGCCCTTCAGGGGGCAAGGGAGAGCAAGGAAGGGCGAAGTGAGGCAAGGGAGTGCGGGACTCACCCGGGGATCCGGCCCCGGTCGAGCCTGATGACCCGGTCGGCGCCGGTGAGGGCTTCCCGGTTGTGGGTGACCAGCAGGGTGGTGCGGTCCCGGGTGGCGATCAGGGTCGACGTTCCCGAGCTGCCGGCGCCCAGCGGCACGGTGCGCTGTCCGGGCGGCGGAAACAGGCTCAGCCCGTCCAGGAACGGCGGACCGCCCGGACGGTGACGTACCGTCAGGTTTCGGTGTGCACGCCGAGCGGCCCGCCGGTGCCCGGCGCGCCCGGCTCGGTGACCGGGGCCGGGGCGTCGAAGAGGCCGGCCGGCCGTTCCGCGCGCACGCGTACTTCGGCGAGGCGGCATGCGGCCGCCGGCAGCGGCTGGAGGGCCTCGAAGGAGACCAGGGTGAGGACCGCGAGAACCGTGAGGTGCGCGGGGGACAGCGGGCCGTCGGCGTGGGCGCGCAGCGCGCTCCAGGTGACGGCGGCCAGCGCCGCGCCCTGGAACAGCACCAGCACGGCGCAGGCCAGCGAGGTGGTACGGGCGCGCCGCCGCCCCGGGCGGGCGATCCGCGAGGCGGCCCGCCGGGCGCGCCGCGCGGCGCGGCCCCGGGCCCCGTTCGCGGCGGGATCCGCCCCCCCCTCGGTCAGGTCCACCTTGTGCGCGGCGGGTTCGGACCGCGCCGCCGCCTGCGCCCGGACCGCGCGGTGGGACACCGCGAGGACCGCCGCCGGGACGAGCAGGGCGGCCACGGCGAGATGCAGGGCGAGCAGGATGCCCGCCTGCGGCAGCAGCAGCGTGGCCGTCGCGGTGGCGGCGGCACCGACCGTGCCGGCGGTCACGGCCGGCAGCAGGACCCGCAGCAGCAGGTCCTGGGCGGCATCGACGTCGACGGCGGGACGGGCCGGCGGACCGCCGCCGCGAAAGGCGGGCGTGCCCGCCGGCGCGAGAGGCACCAGCGCCCCGTACACCCGGGTGCGCAACCCCGCGACAACCCGCGGGACCCCGTCGTGGCCGAGGAGCCGGTCGCCGGGGCGCAGCGCCCCGCGCCCCAGCGCCAGGGCGCGTACGGCGACGATCGCCAGGCTCACCGAGGCGATCGGCGGATGCTGTGCGGCCCGGGTGATCAGCCAGGACGCGGTGGCCATGAGCGCGGCGGCGGCCAGCTCGCCGCCGGCCGAGGCCAGGGCGGCGGGCAGCAGCCTGCGCCGGTACGGTGCGAGCCGGCGCGCGAGGCGCAGGGTGGGGCGGGACCCGCCCGACGGCAGGACGGGGGGGTCGGCCGCCGGGCGGGAGTCTGGGCGGCCGTCGGCCGCCGGGGGCGCGGGCATGAGGTCACCGGCCGCTGCGCGGGCACCGGCCCGGGCGTCTTTCGCCGTCCGGTCCGCACCGTGACGCTCCGGCCGGCGTACGGCAGCGGGCCCGTGCGGCCAGGTGCCGCCGCAGCAGCGGAAGTTCACGCACCGGGCGGCGTTCGGCCGGTTTCAAGCGGGATCCCTCCCTCACGGTCGCGGTGGGGGTCGCTGGTCGGGGCGGCGGCCCTCAGAAGTAGCTGGGGTGACGGTGCCCCGTGCGCCCCCGGAAGACCCACCAGCTCCACGCCTGGTAGGCGAGGATCGTGGGGAGCAGGAGGATGCCGAAGACACTGAGGATCTTCAGCGTGGCGTCGTCCGTGACGGCGTGCCCGACGTCCAGGCCGTGACCTGCCGAGCTGATCAGCAGGTAGGGGTAGTGGCCCGCTCCCACCAGCAGCACGGGCAGCGCGGCCGCCAGAGCGGTGGCCGTGAACGCCCGGGCGTCGCGTGCGGTGGAGAAGAACCACCAGGCGGCGCCGAACGCGCCCGCCAGGGCGACGGCGACGGCCGCCGCGGCCGCACGGTTGGTCATCGAGGCGCCCGCGCCCGCCAGGGTGAGCAGCAGCGCCGCCAGTGCGGCCGCCCCGCTCGCGGCGATCAGCGCGCGGCCCGCCCGCCGTGCCCGGCCGGCCGGCCCGGGCGCGGAGCGCAGTGCGACGAAGCCCGCGCCGTGGGCCGCGAACAGCGCCAGTGTGGTGGCGCCGCAGGCCAGGACGAACGGGGTGAACACCTCGCCCGCACCGATGTGGAAGCTGCCGTCGGCGCGGCGCGGCACGCCGTGCAGCAGCAGGCCCACCACGAGCCCCCAGCACACGGCCGGCACCGCGCCGCCGGTCACCACCAGCACGTCCCAGGCACTTCGGCCGCGCACGCCCAGGGCGCGCCGGCGCAGCTGGACGGCGGCGTTGCCCAGGACCAGGCCGGCCAGGATCGCCACGATCAGCGGGTACAGGCCGGGCAGCAGGGTCCCCTCCAGATGCGGGAACGCCCCGAACAGCACGCCCGCGAAGGCGACCAGCCAGACCTCGTTGCCGAGGAAGAACGGCGCGATGGCCTCGAGCGCGGCGTTCCCGCCGCCGGGCCCGCCCTCCTGCTCCTGCTCCGGCCGGCCGCCGAGGAAGGGATGCAGCATCTGCGCGCCGTAGTCGTACCCGCCGAGCACGAAGTACCCGGCGAGCAGCAGGCCGAGCAGGGCCAGCCAGGCCGTCTCCAGACTCATGTCGCTCAACTCTTCTCGTTGCGGGGGCGGTTCAGAAGGCCGGGACGTGCTGCCGGTCGCCGGCGTCGCCCGCCGGGCCTCCGGGCGGGCCCTCGGGGAGCGGCTCGGTCGTGCCGAGCTGGGTGGCGCCCGGGCCGCGCACGGCGAAGCGCGTGATCAGCGTCCAGTTGGTCACCGCCAGGGCGAGGAAGATCGTGACGAACAGGGCGCAGGAGACGGCCAGTGAGGTCCTGCTGACCTGGGAGACCGCGTCCTCGACCGTCAACTGCCCGTACACCAGCCACGGTTGGCGTCCGACCTCGCGCACCACCCAGCCGCCGACGGAGGCGATGAACGCGAACGGGATCATCGCGGTCATCAGGTAGGCCGGCAGGCGGCGGCGCACCAGCCAGTCCTTGCGCAGCAGGATGACGGCGATCAGGGTGAGGGTGGAGATGGTGTTGCCGATGATCGTCATCGTGTTCATCGACAGATGGATCCAGCCCTCGTGCGGCACGTAGTCGCCGGGCCCGTACTGTCCGGCCAGCCGGCGCTGCGCCTCGGCGACGCCGGAGTCCTCCAGGACGGCGTACTTCATGGGCTGTGTCCGCTCGATGACCGGCATCTGCATCTCGCCGACGATGATGACGAAGAAGGAGGTGAGCATGGACACCCACGCGCCCAGACGCAGCGAACCGCGGAACAGCTCGCGCTCGCCGGTGCCCCGGGCGAAGTGCCACGCGCTGACGCCGAGCAGGAAGACCCCGCCGGTGGTGAGCGCGCCGAGCGTGATGTGCGCGAAGGCGACCAGGGCGCTGGAGTTGGTGAGCAGCGCGCCGAAGTCGGTCAGGTAGGCGGTGCCGTCGCGGACTTCGTAGCCGACGGGGTGCTGCATGAAGCCGTTGGCGATGAGGATCCAGTAGCCGGAGGCGTAGGCGGTCAGGGCGACCAGCCAGATGAGCGTGACGTGCACGCCCCGGCGCAGCCGGCCCCAGCCGAAGATCCACATGCCGAGGAAGGTGGACTCGGCGAAGAAGGCGATGAGGGTCTCCAGCGCCAGCGGGGCGCCGAAGACGTTGCCCGCGAAGGAGCTCAGCCCGCTCCAGCTGAGCCCGAACTGGAACTCCATGACGAGGCCGGTGACGATGCCGACGGCGTAGTTGATGACGTAGAGCTGGCCCCAGAAACGGGTCATGCGCTCCCGCACGGCCCGGGTGGCGGGGTCGCGGGTGTAGGCGGCCCGGGTGTGCAGGAACGCCACGAGCGGGACGAGCCCCATGGTGAGGATCACGAACAGCCAGTGGATGCCGGTGGTGGCCGCGAACTGGAGCCGGGCCAGATCCGCAGCGCTCACGGCGGGACCTTCCTTGGACGACGGATGCGCGGGAGCCCTCGCGTCGCGTGTGCAGACGCCGGGCACCGTGGCCCGCCACCTGCGCGGTGACCCCCTGGCCGAGACGGTAGAGACAAACGCTTATGCATTTCCAAGACCGGTTTTGCCATGTGATGATGCCTCGACAGGCATAAGCGAAGGTGGAGCGTGGATCTGCTGCAGTTGCGCTACTTCCAGACCGTGGCCCGCTTTCAGCACATCAGCCGTGCCGCGGAGGAACTGAGCGTCGCCCAGCCCTCGCTCAGCCGCACCATCGCGCGCCTGGAGGCCGAACTCGGCTCCCCGCTGTTCGAGCGGCAGGGCCGCAGCATCAGGCTCAACGAGTACGGGGCGATGTTCCTGCGCCACGTCGACCGTACCCTCAGCGAGCTGGACGACGGCATCAGATCCGTGCGCGAGGCCGGTGACCTGGGGCTGGGCCGGCTCGCCATCGCCTGCGAGACCCTGCTGACCATCACCACCGTCCTCGGCAGCTTCCGTATCACCCAGCCCCGCGCCGAGGTGCGGCTCTTCCAGTCCAACGCGCAGGAGATGCAACGCCAACTGCGTGCCGGGGAGGTCGACTTCTGCGTCGCCTCACAGCCGCTGGCCGGCCCGCACCTGGAGTCGATCGAGCTCATCCGCGAGGAGGTGCTGCTCGCCGTTCCGCGCGGCCACCGTCTCGACGGCCGGGAGAGCGTGACGGTCGCCGAGCTCGCCGACGAGCCGTTCGTCACCACCCGCAAGGGCCACTGGCAGCGCACCCTCCTGGACCGGCTGTTCGCCTCCGAGGGGCTCGCCCCCCTGCTGTCCTGCGAGGGCGACGAGCCGGGCGCGAGCCAGATCCTGATCAGCGCCGGCCTCGGCATCGGCCTGATCCCGGCGATGTCCCGGGAGGCCGGCACCGAGACCCGGGTCCCGGTGGCCTGGGTGCACCTGGAGGCCCCGGCCTGCTATCGGATCCTCACCCTCGTCTGGCGCCGCGACGCCTACCTGTCCGAAGCCGCCCTGAAATTCCGGGAGTTCATCACCGCCCGGCCGTTCATGACCCACCGTCTGCCCGGCCCGGCCCGCCACGGTTCCTGACGCCGCCCGGTCCGGCCCGCATCGTGGCGCGCGGAAATATCCTCTGCTACGGTCCGTCCTGCCGCCGTCCCCGGCTTCGGACCTCACCTGTCCGGGCGGCCGGTGTGTGATGGCGAGCCGGTGAGGGTGTCGCGTCCCCCGCCGGCTCCGCGGCGGTACTCCACCACTCTTCAGCGGCCGCCCGGGCGTCCTGCGTGCCCCGCACGCGCCCGCGCCCGGCCAGGCGCCTTTCGAGGAGTTCTTCCATGCCCACGATCACCTACGTCTCCTCCAGCGGCAACGAGCGGGCCATCGACGTCCCCGTCGGCACGAGCGTCATGCGCGGCGCCGACTTCAACGAGGTCGAAGGCATCGTCGCCCAGTGCGGCGGCAACATGCAGTGCGCGACCTGCCACGTCTACGTCGACGAGAGCACCCTCGACAAGCTGGAACCGCGCCGGCCGGACGAGGACGAGATGCTCGACTACACCGCGTCCACCCGCCGGCCCAACAGCCGGCTCAGCTGCCAGCTCAAGGTGACGGAAGCGATGGACGGCCTGATCGTCCACACCCCCGAACGGCAGAACTGACACCCCGCCACCCACGGCCCGCCCCACCGCGGGTGCGGTGCTCCCCGGCAGGGGAACGAGCCCCGGCCCGTACCACCGCCCGTACCACCGCCGCCCGTACCGCCCGCCGCCCTACCGGTTTCGCCCCTACCGGCCGCCAAGCCGGCGCCAACTCGCCGTTCAGCCCCGGCCAAGCCCCCCGGTCGATGCTCTTCCGTACGCGCAGCGAGCAGACGTTCCATATCGACACCTGGGGGATCCATGGCCGGCACAGCTGATACAGAACGCCTGTACGCGGCCGTGGAGGAAGCGGCCGGGCTGCTGGACATAGCCTGCCCGCCCGAGAGGATGCGGCCGCTGCTGACCGCGTTCCAGGACGTGCTCGCCGACCCCGTCGTCTTCAACACGGTGACCAAGGGGGGCCGGATCGCCGACCTCTCCTTCGACTTCACCGTGCCCGCGAGCGCCGGCGACCCGTACGAGATCGCCCTGGCGCACGGCCTCGCCGAAGAGACCGACCACCCGATCCGCACCCTCTTCCGCGACCTCGGGGCGCGATTCCCCGTGCAGGGCTACGGCGTCGACTACGGAGTCACCGGCGGCTTCAACAAGACCTACGCCTTCTTCCCGCTGGGCGACCTGCAGGCACTGGCAGAGCTCGCCGCCCTCCCGTCCATGCCGCCCGGCCTGTCCGAGCACGTGAACTCCTTCACCGCCCACGGCCTGGACGGCAAGGTGTCGGCCTTCGCGATCGACTACGCGCGCCGGACGTGGAACGTGTACTTCAACGGACTGCCCGCCGAGGCCGTCGGGCGCGAAGCCGTCCTGCCGATGCTGCGCGAGTTCGGGCTGCCGGAGCCGAGCGAGCGGATGCTGGACTTCATCGAGACCTCGTCGGCGCTCTACCCCACCTTCGGCTGGGACTCCTCGAAGATCGAGCGGATCAGTTTCTCCACCAGGACCACGGACCCGGTGGCACTGCCCGCCCGCATCGAGCCGAAGCTCGGGAAATTCGCCACAAGCGCCCCGTACGCCTACGAGGGCGACCGGGTACTCGTCTTCGCGGGCGCGCTCTCACCCAGCGAGGAGTACTACAAACTCGCGACCTACCACCGGATGACCGCCGCGGCACACGACCGGGTCCGCTCCGCGAACTGACGCCGCCGCAGACGCCGCACCGGCCGCGTCCGGCTGCGCCCGGCCCGGGCGAAGGATGGCCTACGACGGCCCAGCCGCCAGGTCTCGCGCCCGCCCAGGAGACGCTGCAGCCCCCACAGTCCGGCCGGGCCCGCCCGGCCGGACGGGCACCCGGACACCGCCCGCCGGGAGCCCTTCGGCCGGACACGAACCGCAACAGGAACGGCACCGGCCCGGAGGTGCGGGTGGCAGGGGGACGGGCCAACGCCCGCTCCGGGCAAGGCAGGCCTGGTCCATCGGGGCGCGTCCGGCATCGGTGAAGACGTCCGGCTCCCACCGGGCTGCGACCGAGGTGACGCGCACAGCGCCCTCCCGGCCTGCACGAGGCCCCTGTCGGTGCAGTAACCGCAGCCGTGGCGCACCTGCCGGGAGCGCGGCTGCCCGACTCGGCACCGCACCCCGGTTCTTCGGGCGGCCCCGGCCGGGCCGGCGGCGCGAGAACAGGCCAGGACGCGGCCGGGCGTGGACCGGGCCCTCACGCACCGCCGTGCACGAGGGCCCGGGAGCCCACCGCCGGTACCCGTATCCCTCGTCCCGGCGGGTGCTCGCGCGCGGCTCATGACGAACCCGCGCCCTGGGTAATCCGCAGCGGCAGACGAGACGGATTGCTCCCTGTCTTCGGCTTCCTCGGGTAGTGCGTCCCGCACCGGGTGCAGCGGCCCGGCGGCGGCTACGGACACCCGCGGCAGCCCCCGAGGGGAGAGGGGCCGCCGGTATCGTGGACAGCACTGCGACGGGACGCGCGAGCGGTGAGGCGACGGCATCGAATGCTGGATCAAGCCGACGGGGAGGAGCGCCCCGCTGACGAGTTCTTTGCCGGCGCGACCCGCGAGATATCCGGCAACACCTTCCACGCGTCCGCGGCGATCCAGCAGGGCGACCGGGGCATCCAGGTCAACGTGTTCCCCGACGCGCCCGAAGACGCCCGCAACCGGGAGCGCTGGCTCGCCCAGTACCTGGCGGCCGCCGCCGAGACGTCGAAGGAGCACCCCTATCCCGCGATGCTGCCCAGCGCCGGTCCGTCGCTGGACGACGTCTACGTCCGCCAGCGTCTGGGCAGCCTGGCGCAGGACGGGTTCCCCGTCGAGGGCGACGCGATCGACCGGATCCTGGGCAGCACCCAGATGTGTACGGTTCTCGCGGGGGCAGGCGGTGGAAAGTCCAGTCTCCTGCGCACCCTCCTGGCAGTCGGCGTGGACCGCTGGCGGCAGGACCCCGACCAGGGCGTGGTCCCGGTACTCGTCCCCGCTGCGGCGCTGGACGGCCAGCCGCTCGACACGGCCCTTGCCGGCGCAGTGCGGTCAGGACTCAAGGGCCTGGTCGAAACCCTGCCCCCGGCCCTGTTCCTGGAACCGCCGACGCCACGCGCCTGCTGGCTGGTGCTGGTGGACGAACTCGACGAGATAGCGGACCCCATCAGACGGTGGAGGGTCCTACGGCATCTGCGCTCGGTCGAGGAGAACCCCGACCGCCCGCACTACCGTTTCGTCATCGCCACGCGGCCCCTGCCCGAGAGCGAGCTGGACCTGCTCGGTGCGGCTGTCGGCCGCTACGAGCTGGAGCGCTTCCAGCTCGCGGAGCTTGCGGACGTGGCCCGCCGCTGGTTCGCGGCCTACGGGCTCGGTGACCCGGACCGGCTGGCGCAGCTGTTCGTAGGCGACCTCGAGCGGTCACACCTGGCAGGCCTGGCGCGTATCCCCCTCATGGCGTCGCTGCTGTGCCAGCTGTACGCGGCGACCCCGGGCCAGCCCCTGCCGGCCGTCCGCGGCGCGATCTACGCCGAGTTCGCAAGGATGCTCCACAAACGGCAGTACAACCCGGCTGAGCCCGGCAACCCTCGCGCACTGTGCACCGAGTTCCGGCGTTACGGAGACGAGGCCGTCGCCTGTGCCGAACGCACCCTGGGCCGGCTGCCGCAGCTCATCGACTTCCTCGCGGCCGAGCGGCGCAAGGGCAGCACACTGAGCGCGACCGGGATACTCCAGTCCCACCCGGACGCCGCACCCCCGCCCCCGCCCCACTGCGTTCCCTCCGACGAATGGCAGCAGTTCCTCGCCACCGCCCTGCGCCACAGCGGGCTGCTGACCTTCCACGCCGGCGACCACGTGTTCGTCCACCAGACACTGCTGGAATACTGCGCCGCCCGTCACGCCACGAGCGAGCCCGCGGCCGGCCCGCTGCGCAGAGCCCTGGCCCGGTGGCGCGGCGGCGACACCTCCTACCTCGGATTCCTCATCGACCTCGCTTCGCCCGCGGCGCTGCGCAAAGCGGCCCCCGCGCTACGGCGCACGACCCGACTCGGCGGTCTTCAGGGCTGCCTCTTCCTCGCCGAACTCGCCCGGCTCGGCACAGCCCTGCCGCACGACGTCGTCTCCGCGGCGACCCGCGGGCTGACCAGGGCCGCACGCGACAGCAGAAAGACCGAAAGCGACCGGACACAGGCCGTCGTGGCACTCACCCGTATCTTCGACCCCCGGGTGAGAGAAACGCTCCGCACCCTGGTGCAGTCCGGCGCGCTGCACGGCAGCGCTGTCGTGGCGGCCCTGATGGAGCTGCGCGAACTCGGCGACCCGCAGGTCCTCGACATGCTCCACGACCTCGCTGTCAGCGAGGCCCAGGACTCCGGGCACCGGCTGTGGGCGGCACGCCGGCTGGCGGACTTCGACGACCCCAGAGTCCCGGACACGCTGTACGCCCTCGCCGTCAGTGAGCGGGCCCGCTCGGCACACCGGGCGGCCGCGACGGAACAACTGGCCGGCCTGCTCGACCCCAGGGTCGTTGACGCCTACTGCGCCGTGGCCTCCGGTCCTGGCGTCAGCTCGCTCTACCGGGCCGCAGCCGCAATGGAGTTCGCGACATTCCAGGACGACAGGCTGCCCGGGGTACTGCACGCCCTGGCACGGGACCGCAACGTGGAGGTCTTCTCCCGGCAGTGGGCCGCCCGGCTGCTGGCCGACAGCGGCGACCCCGGCACTGCCGGACTTCTCCTCGAACTCACCCGTGATCCCACCATCGGTGAGGGATTCCGGTGGTGGGCGACGGGCCAACTGTCCGCCCACGGCTACTCCGACCTGTCCGACGTGCTCTTCTTCCTGGCCTGTGACCCCAGCCTCGACGGCCATGCCCGGGTCAGAGCGGCCTGGGACCTCGGGCGCACGGGCGACCCGCGCGGCCGGCGGCTGCTGAGGGCACTCGCGCTGGAGGAACCGGGAAGCACGGCGACAGGAGTCGTCCGTGACGAAGGCTCACGGGCCGGTGCCGCCTCCGCCCTGGCGGCGCTGGGGAGCCCGGACGCGCCCGACGTCTTCCACAAGCTGGCCCGAGACGCCGGCCGCGCCCACCTCGACCGCCGCATCTCCGTGCAGCAGCTGGCCGACCTCAAGGGCTCCCAGGCCGCCGACGCCCTCCATTCCCTCGCCGCCGACACCGCTGTGCACGTGTCGATCCGCACCGAAGCGGCCTTCGAACTCGCCGACCTGAACGAGCCCCGGGCGATCGGCCTGCTGCGGTCCCTGGTGCTCGATACGACACTGGACCCCAAACGCAGAGCCTTCGTCGTGGGGCGGCTGTGCGAACACACCGACGTGCGGGTGCCGACGGTGCTCCGCGACCTCGGGGCGTGCGCCACACTCGACAGCCTCTGCCGCACCCGCGCGATCGAGGGCCTGGGACGCCTTCGCGACCCTGCCGTCCCGGAGCTGCTGTTCGGCATCGCGGCGGACACCGGCCTCGCGGAGTCCGCCCGCAGCCAGGCTGCGGCCCAGCTCATGGAACGCCATGACGACCGGGCCCCGCACCTCCTGCACCGCCTCGCCACCGAGACCGGGCTGACCCCGGCCACGCGGGAGACCGCCATAGCCTGGCTCGGGCGCTGCGGCCCCCGCGCCCACCCCCTCCTGCACGACCTGGCGTCCTGCCGCGAACTGGACTCGTCCCTGCGCTATCTGGCCGGGCGCACCCTCGCGACCCAGCATGTCCCCGAAGCCCGGGACCTGCTCGCAGCCCTCGCCCGCGATGCCCGCGCACGCCCCCAGGACCGGGCCGAGGCGGCCCAGCACCTGATCGAGCAGGGCGATTCCTACGGAGCCGGCCTCCTGCGCTCCCAGGCACAGGACGCCAGCCTCGACGACGAATACCGCTTCGAAGCCGCCCAGAACCTTGCCTATACGGGAGACGCCCACGGAGCCGACCTGCTGCACGAACTCGCCCTTGATCCCCGCATCGGCTTCTTCGTCCGACGCTCGGCGGCCAGGGAACTGGCACGCCATGAGGACCCGCGGCTTCCCGCACTGCTGCGCACCATGGCCGAGGACCCCACACTCGACGGCCTGTCCCGGTTCGTGGCGGCACGCCGTCTCACCGCCTCCGGCGACCCGCACGGCCCGTTGCTCCTGCGCCGGCTGGCCGGCGATCCCTCCCTGGAGGCGGAAGCCCGTGCGGAAGCCGCCCGCGAACTGCGCGCGATCACACCCCCGGCCGGCCCCCCGGGCTCCCGAAGCCTGCCGCTCTCACCCCCGCCCGAGCAGCCGTGAAGACCTGACACATCCACAACGAGCGGCCCGGCGGCCTCCGGCCACGGCACCCCCTTGCCCGACCGCACCGTCAGCGGACGGGGTCTGTCAGGCCTGACAGACCGACAGCACCGCTGCGACAACACGGACCTGACGGCCTGACAGGAGCCGGTCCACGGGCGCGGGGAACGGCCCGGCCTCGACCGGGGCCCGAGTGCTCTTGGGCACTGTACGGAGCCGACCGACACCCCGGCAGCGGAGGCAAGGACATGGAACGGTCCGCGTGGGACGCGCCGCACGACCCGCCCCGCCGCCCCGCGGCCGCCGGACGGGCGGGACGGTTCGTCGTCCGGCACTGTGTCCTGCCCCTGTGGCGTTCCCTGACGGCCTGCGGCCTGATGTTCCTGGGAATGGTGGGGCACGACGAGCCGCCCGGCCGGCCCGTGCCCGGCACAAGCACCCTGCGCGGCCGGCCGCGCGCCTGCGAGGGGACCGGCCCCGAAGCCGCAACGGGTCCGGCACCCGCTTTCGCCGGGCTGCCCCCGGGCCACCCGGAACGGCTGCGGCCCGACGTGCCGTTCACCGAGGCGGAACGCGCCCTGGCACGGCAGCTCATCGGCTTGCGCACCGACGACGGTCCGGCGGTGGACTGACCGCAGACACGTCGCCGTCCAGGCACCCGGCCGTGCCGGTGCGGCCGGGTTCAGGCGGTGGCGCCGAGGCGGTGGATGGTGATGGGGACGCTGGTGCGGTTCCCGGTGGAGTCGATGCCGAAGCGTCCGGTGGCGGCGGGGACGGTGCCGTCGGTGAGGGCGTAGAGGTGGTTGAGGACGGCGAACCGGTTGGGGAGTGCGGCGGTGGGGGTGGTGGCGTTGCGGACGGCGAGGGTGGCGGTGAGGACGGCGTCGTGGGCGAGGACGGGCCAGTAGCCGCGGGTGGCGTGGGCGGCGGGGAACTTCTGCCCGTGGTGGTCGCCGCCGAACGCGTCGAGGAACTGCTCGTACAGGTTGTGGTCGCTGTTGCCGGGGCCGCGCAGCGCCGTCGCGTCGGGCAGCGAGGCGTACAGCACCGCGATGGGTGCCTCGCCGTCCTGGTTCAGGGCGGTGAGGGTCTTGGGGTCCAGGGCCGCGGTGTCGGATCCGGAGACGACGGTGACGGGCCGGCGGTGGCAGCTGCGCCGGCTGAGCGCCTGGAGGAAGTCGGGCAGGTATTTCTCCCGGGCCGCGAAGTACACGGTGTCGACGGGGCGCTGGGCGGCGCACAGGTTCTGGCCGATGGCGTTCAGGATCGACGCCACTCCGCCGCGGGGGTCGAAGGAGAAATCCGCCTCGGGGTCGAGGTGCTTCTTCAGCCCGCTGACGGTGCGGAAGTCCTCGTAGAGGGAGTCGGTGTAGAAGTCGGCGGTGCCGTTGGGCGTCTTGACGGTGCGCACCAGCACGGCGGTGCGCGTGTCGTCGTCCAGTTCCTTGCCGAGCGCCCCCAGCTGGGCCGCGTTGGTCAGGGTGACGCGGACCAGTCCGTCGATGCGTTTCGGCGCGTTCTTCGCACTGTCGATGGTGCCGGTGGTGTCGAAGCCGTCGGCCGTGATGAGGTCGGCGACCATGGGGATGCTCTCCTTGCTGAGCGCACGGGCGGCGTCGACGGACTCCTGCTGGCTCAGCCCCATCCCGGTGACGGCGACCAGATTGTCTTCCTCGGGCAGGTGGGTCAGCGTGTCGACGGCCCTTTTCCAGTGCAGTTCGCCGCTGCCCATGTTGGCCAGCACCAGACGGATCTTCAGCGGGCCGTCGTCGCCGTTGGCCCGTTCGACGGCCGTGTAGGCGCCCTCGACCTCCCCGACGAACTGGTCGAGCGTCAGATCCTTGGCCTTGCCCGCACTGCCCACCGAGGTCAGCGGCGCCAGGAACGCGATGGTGACGTAGTGGCCGCCGCGGGTCGCCCGGTGGTTCTCCGCGCCGATGGCCGTCAGCACCGGCTCCAGGGCGGAGCCGAACACATCGGAGCGGTCGCGGCCGTCGGTCACTCCCGTGCACTCCCCGCCGGCCTCGGTCACCAGCGCCGGGTTCATGGTCCCGCAGTGCTCCTTGCGGTACGTCTCCTGCCGCTGCTGCTCCTGCCTGTGCAGCTGCTCCTGCCGCACCCGCTGTTGGTGCTGGTCGACGGCGTACACGCCGGCGGCCGCCGCGAGCGCGAGGGCGGCGCAGAGCGCCACGACGGCGCGCCGCCGCGCCAGGCCGGCCCGCCACGCCGTCCACCGGCCGCCGTCGGCGGGCGGGACGTCGTCCGGGGACTTGCCCGCCTGCTTGCCGGGGTGCGTTGCCGCAGGCGGCGAAGGCACCGGGGGAGGGGAAGGGTCCGGGGGAGACGCGGCTGCGGCTTGCGAACCACCAGGGGCCCGGGCCCCGGCCCCGGTCGAAGCCGGAACCGGAACCGGAGGAGGTGCTGGGGCCGGGGCCGGAGCCGGGGCCGGGACGGACACCTGGGTCGCGGACACCGCGGCCAGTTCCCGCCAGGCCTGCTGCCAGGGCTCGCGCCGCACCTCGTCCAGACCGCACGCGGCCAGGAAGTCGGCGACGAACTCCCACTCCGGCAGCCTGTCCCGCGACAGCACATTGGAGACGGTGGCCGGCGGCAGCCGCTTGCCCTGCCGCTGGCTGGCCTGCTCGAGATGGGCGAGCGAGACCCCGAGCCCGGTGCGCAGTCTCGTCAGTTCCTCACGGAACTGCTGCTGGCCGCCGATCCGTGGCGGAGCGCTCTCGTGCTCCGCCTGCCGCCCGCCGGGCACCTGGTCCCAGGTCATCGCACACCTCCCGCGGCGGCCCGGCCGGCGGCCGTGACGATGCCGGGCGCGCAGGCCGGGCACTGCCGCCCCGGACGAGGGCGGTATCGATGCAGCATGAACGAATTCCTGTCTTCCTGGGCGCGGCGCCACATACGCCGCACGGAGCCCCCCGTGTCCGGTTACCGGCCGGCCCACGAGGCGTTCTGGATTTCCCCGGTCCTGAAAGGGTCCTGAAATGCGAAGACGTTCCGCGGCAAGGCTGTTGCGCGAGCGGAACTCAAGAGGCCGAGGCTGCTCCTGCCGGATCAGGATTCCGCTTTTCCGTTACCGGCTGACGGGTATTCCGATCTATTTCTGAATTCTTCGGTCCGTGTCACATGCTGACCGGCTTCTTGCCGCCGCCACCGCCGCCACCGGCGCGCCCGGCCGCAGCGCAATCCCCCCGCCCCGACCCGCACCGCCGTGACCTGCGCGTACGGCGTTCCGAAACCCCGGTGCCCCTTCCGAAGGCTCCCGAAGACGCGAACGGTCGTGCGGCGGAGACGGTGCGGTGATGAGCTGGAAGACAGCGGCCCGGCCGCACCCCGTAGGAACTGCCCTGGTCTTCCTGGGCTCGGCAGCACGACCCACCGGGGAAACGAGGGGGTTTCTGTTACCGGCAGGAACCCCCTCGGCACGCTCTCGCGGCCCGGCAGAACCCGGCCTCGACCGGCGAAATCCGGGACCTGCCCGGGAAATCCGGCAGCCCGCGTGACACCGTGACACACGGAAACAGGATTCAGCGCGCCACGAAGCGCAGCGCAAACCGCACCGCAAAACGCGCCGCCGTCGTCTTCCCGCGCACGCTCTACGACGGCCTGGCCACCGGACACGCCGGCCTCTGTCTGCGGTCGCCCGGCAGATCCGGATCGCACTGCGCCCGCCTGGACATCCCGCGCCGGCACGCCCACGGCACGGGGGTGGAGACCGCCGCCCGCCTGATGCCCGCCCCGGAGCCCGCCACACCGACCGTCAAGAACCACGGCGTCCCCACCGTGCCGAGCGAAGAAGAACCGCGCCGGCTGTGCTTCACCCTCGGCCCTTCGGGCCCGGCGCCGCACCCCACCTCAACGCCGCGCGTGGCGGATCCTCAGCCGTCCGAACCCCATGGTCCCCGAGATCCGGATCGTCGGCCCGCCGGCCCGGGAACTGCGCGGGGCCTTGTACCGCGTGTCCTTCCACCCGGTGTGCAGATCCTCGTACGCGACGATCGCGTCGCGCGGCACCGTGATCTTCGCCCTGCCGGTACCGAGCTGCAGCTCGATGTTGACCACCGGATGCTCGATGACCGCCCGGGACAGGTCCAGACGCACCCCCGCGAACGCGGACTCGACCTTGAGGAACCGAGGCACCCGCCACGCCCCGCCGCGCTTGATCCGTCCGCCGGCGGCGGCGATCGTGGACGTGGTGCCCGCATCCTCCTCCGGCAGCGAGGCCAGCGCCGACACGAGCTCGCCGTGCGTGGTGACGGTGAGCACCCGGTGCAGGCGTTCGTCCAGCTCCTCGTGCGAGAGGTGACCTCCCGCGTACGCCTCCCGCAGGCGCCGCACGGCCGTGTCACGGTCCACTTCGCCGATCAGCGGCGGCCGGTCGTCCGGCAGAGCGGTCACCCCTTGACTCTACTGCCGGGCCGGCGACCCGCACCCGATCCGGTGCGCCCCGCCGGACGTCCGGAGACCGGCAGCCTCCGGCCAAGCCGCCCGGCGCTCGCCAGCCACGGCCCTTCGCGCCTCGGGGACCGTACGGCCGCCTGGCGACGTGTCACCAGTGGCCGCGGAGGAGCTGCCTGCTCTCGGCCCTGGCCGCCCCACCCTCCACAACCCCTGGACCGCTTGTGGCCTCCCCACCGGGCAGGGTGCGGAACGCGCCGGTCTCGGCCGAGCGGCGGATAGAAACTTCCTGCATCGCCCCGTAACCGCGTGCCCGTGACGAGCAGGCAGCCGGATTCCCTGCAGAGCCGGCTCGCCGACCAGGACGCTCAGCGGCTTCCCCATGCAGAAGGCAACCTCGATCCAGCTCGTCGGCGGAGCCTCTCTCAACCAAGAACAGGAGGCCGAGGAGGCTGGATGTTCGGTCCGGCCGGAGGAGGTGGCTGAGGGAAGGTGGCCGGCACAGAGGCTCGGGACTGGGGGAGGCCGTCTGCGGCCTCCCCCTTGTCCGTTCGGGGTTAGCTGCCGTGCTTGACGTAGGTGATGGCGGCCAGGCCGACGGTGAACACGCCGAGGAAGACGCTCGCGCTGGTGGTGAGGACCGCGCTCACACCGGCTCCCTGCGCGACGGTGATGACCGCTGCGCTCAGGGCGACGACGGTCGACAGCAGAAGAACGGACACGACTTCCAGGGCACGGTGGTTGCAGGCCTGCTGCTGGAGCGGAGTGGTCGCCGCCATGAAGAACCTCCCAGTTGTGGATCAACCCTTACCGGATCCGGACACACGTCACCTGAGTGACCGGTGTCGAATCGCGGCTACGGAAGGCAGCTGACGCGCAGACGCGTCGTGCTGCTCCACCGTTGGGGGATCTGCTGCAACTGGGGCCTCCGTGAAGGAGAGTTGGTTGCGGCAGAGTAGCCGAGACAGCGGTAGCCCCGCAACGGGCTGCGCAGTCGGCTCAGTTGCCCAGGTCTGCCGGAGAGCCGACGCGGTCGGCGGGAATCGAACACTGCGGTCTTTGGGTCGATCCGGCGGGGAACGTGGGGGCGTCGCGTGTCCTGAGGGCACCTGCCCTGCGCAGATGACGCGTCACCGGCAGGCCGACGGGTCGGGGCGTTCTGGGGTGGTGACCAGGCCGGGGCGCCCGGGGCGGCGCCGGGTGTTCGAACGGTGCGGGCGGTCGGGGAACTGCATGCCGCGCGAGAGAAGTCGCCCGCCCGGACTGCGCAGGCGGCGGCCTGCCACAACCGTGCAAGTCGCCCTGCAATATCGGTGAGAGGGCGGCCTGCCCTGTCCGTGGGAGGGACGGCCTCCCCGGCTCGTGGGCCGGACCAGTAAACAAAGCCCGGGGCGGCACCCCAGAGGAACACCACCGAACCGGCTCGCGCCACATCCGGGCCCCCTGATCCTGCCCTGCGCACACCCCTCACTCCTCGCCCACTCCACCTCGGCACCGGCCGGGACCCGTACCTCGTGCTGCCGCCGGTCCACCGGCAGGTCATCGGCCGGTGAAGTGCGCTTCGCGGTAGTCGTCGAGCCGGTCGAGGACCAGCAGCAGGAGGCCGCGCAGCAGGCTGTCGTGCCGCCCGCTCCCGGCAGGCCCGCCCTGTTCGCCGATCGCCCTGGCCCGGGCGACCGCGTCCGCGGGATCGGCGCCGGCCAGCGCGCGGATCAGCGCGTGCCGCACGGCGTCCAGCAACGGGCCGGGGCCCTCGCCGGAATGAACCGCACAGGGGCCGTCCGCCGTCGACCCGCCTGAGGCCTGCAGCTGTGCGGTGAGGCAGTGCAAGGGAGCCACGGTGCGTTCGGCCAGCTGGATGCGGTGCCCGACCTCGTCGAGCGCGGCGGCCGACCGACGGTGCGTCACACTCCAGCGCAGCGCCTTGCGGGCCCGGTCCAGATCCCGCCCGAGGTCATAGGGCTGCTGCCACAGCCCCCCGGCCGGGCCCTGCCCCGCCTCCCGCCCGAGCGGGGCCCGGCCGGGGTGGGGGACCGGCTCCTCCAGCAGCCGGTCGAGACGGTCGCGGTAGGCGTCGAGCCGCCCGGACAGCAGACGGCAGGGATCGGGAGGCCACAGCAGGGGGCCCAGGAGGATGACCACCGCGATCCCGACCAGGTTCTCCAGAACGCGCTGCTCCGGATAGCCGGAGACCGGCACACCGAAGACGAGCACGGCGCTGACGAGCACCTGCTGGCTGGGAACACCGTCGATACGCAGCAGGAGGCTGGCGAGGTATCCGGCGCTCACCACGACGGCGAGGGAGAGCGTGGACACGGGAAGCCAGCGCAGGGCGACCGCCGCGATGCCCACCCCCAGCAGGACACTGCCCAGGCGGTAGAGCCCCAGCCGGGGGGCCCACAGCGGGATCCCGGACAGGGTGAACACCGCAGGCAGCACGGCGGCGATGGGGGCACTGTTGATGCCCAGCTCGACCGACAGGTACCACGACAGCGTGGCGCACAGCACCATCCGGGCCCCGCCCCGCACCTCCTGCACGCTCAACCGGCGCAGCCCGGGCAGCGGACGGCCGAGGCGGCCCAGGACGCTCACCGCCGACGGCAACGCACAGCCCCGCCCGCAGCCCCGCCGGCAGTCCCTTCCCCGTACGGCGGCACGAGCACACTCCCCTCCCGCAGGCGATCAGACCCGACCAGGTTACGAGCCGCCCGCACGCCCGCGGGTGTACGCGGAACGTGTCTCGTGCCCTCCCTCGACGTGCTGTGCCGGCGGCCGTCTGCGCCCGCCGTCCGGCGCGGCACGGACCGCGCCGGACGGGTTCCCCTCACCGTGCGGCAGCCGCCGCGGGCCCGGCGATCCGTGCCCTTCCGCCGCGAACGTCCGGCTCACCACCGGCGAACAGCACACCACGCGTCAAAGCCGTTCCCGGCCGCCCTTTTCGAGGCCTACCTTCCCGTCTCCGCTGCCGTCCTGGGTGCCGTCTTCGGTATCGCAGCGGGCTCAGCCCCGGGACCTAGGCCGATGACCCGATGTGCGCGTGGCCGGGACATGTTTGGCTGCTGCCATGACCGAATTCAGCACGGCCGAACGCGCGTACCTGATGTCGCAGCGGTTGGGGCGCCTCGCGACGGTCGACCCCTCGGGACAGCCGCAGGCCAACCCCGTCGGGTTCTTCCTCCAGGAGGACGGCACGATCCTGATCGGCGGGTTCGCCATGGGACAGACGAAGAAGTGGCGCAATCTCCGCAAGAACCCGAAGGCCGCACTCGTCGTGGACGACATCGTGAGCCTGCGGCCCTGGACGGTGCGCGGCGTGGACATCCGAGGAGAGGCCGAACTCCTCACCGGACCCCACGAGTTGGGCCCGCACTTCAGTGAGGAGGTGATCCGCCTCCACCCCAGGCGGATCCACAGCTGGGGCCTCGAGGAATAGCCGCAAGGCCGTGAAGTTACGGGTCGGGCGGGGGCTGTCCAGCAGGTCGTGGGCAGCGAAGGCCGCTGGCGACCTCGCCGCACCACGGGCGGGTCGATCTTCGCCACCTCGGTCTTGTCCAGTGGCATGCGTGTGGCACGCCCCGGACACGACGAAGGGCCGGCTCTGGGAGGAAACCCTCCTGATCCGGCCCTTTTCCTGTGCCCTGGCAGAACGGCCTGCGACACCCGCTTCCAGGGCGGGACCGGGTCTTTGCCGGGGGGCGCCCGGCGCTGCACGCGGTGCTGTTTCCCCTGGTCGGAACCGTACGGCGAGCCACTTGATACGGCTCCTGCCGCCCTGTGCCGGGCCGTCTGCTCACGCATCGCTCACACGCTGCCGACTGCTGGGCAGCGCCTGGGTCAGACCTGGCCGAGGTCGATCTCCACCGGGAAGGGGGCTGCTGCCTTGAGGACGCCGGTGAACACGTCTCCGTTCCGGTAGGTCTTCGTCGCGGGGTCGAGAACGTAGGTGTACACGAGAGGAACGCCTGTCGCGGTCTGCTCGATCCGCCAGTAGAAGGCGATGCCTGCCTTGGCGTACTGGTCGACCTTCACGATCCGGTCGGTGGTCTCCGAGCCCGGCGACACCACCTCCGCGACCAGCAGCACGTGTTCAGGGCGGGTGGGGGTGACATCGATCGTGTCTGCGCGGTACACGACGACGTCCGGGCGGCGATTGGTGAGCGGGACGTCCTGAAGCCGGACGTCGAAGTCCGTGTCGGCATTCCACTCCGGGCCCGCGGCGGCATCCAGGGCGTTCGCCAGAATCCGGGCCAGTCGGTTGTGCCGCTTGGACGCACTCGGACTCACGACGACCATCCCGTCCACGACCTCAATGCCGGTGCACTGCTCCTCGGACCAGGAGTCGTACTCCTCGGCCGTGATCTGCTCATGCATCCACGCCGGGGCCATCATCTCGGCCGTCATGAAGCACCTCCCGGACACTGTGCGGCGGGCCTGATCCCGCTGGATTCAGCGTACTGTCTGCCGTCCGTCCGGCGCGCTGATCTCACTCGCACCCTCTTCCTGTCGGACACCCCGACCAGCGGGCCCATGACGGGTCAGGAACCGGCAGAATGGGATCGGCCTCGGGGGAGCGGAACAGGGAAGTTCCCCATGCTCTGGGACACGTATCGGATACCGTTCCTGCCCATGTTCTGCCGTAGGGCCAACTCGCGCTTCTTGCAGTGGAATTGAGCAGAGGTGCACTTCGATCCGCGGTCCGTGGGGATGATGCGGCCGTCTTCCCGGTGGCCCAGCCGGCTGCCGTGTCGAGGACGTCGAAGACCAGGTCGACGCGGTGGCGGTCGGCCATCGATTGACATCCTCCTTCAGAGGGGGAGGGCGTCAAGGGGCAGCCCGCATCGTCATACGCGCCTGCCCAAGTATCAGGCCGCCCGGGGCCCGCGCATCGACCGGACCAGCTACAAGGCCATCACCGGCATCGAATCCCGGCGCCCCAGCTCCTTGACAGCGCAGCCCAGCCACAAACTTCACCGCCCTGGAACCTGGCCAGCCGGACCTTCCTCCCTGTTCTGTGCGGGCACCGGCCCCCACGTCGGACGCCGGGTACAGGCCGTGGATGCTGGTGCAATGACCGATCCACGCGAGGCAGTCATCGTTCACCGGCCGGGCCAACGCCTCCCGGCGGACCGGCTGGCCGAGCTGCTGGCGGCCTACCACCTGCGGACCGAGGCCGAGAAGGGCAGCGCCGTCACGGACGCCGACAAGCTGCCGGACCGCTATCGGGCAGAGATCTCCGACCCGCGGGCCGCGTTCGCCGACGACACCGTGCTGATGGCCCTGAGCGGTGACACGGCCGCGGGCTGCCTCGTGCTGACCGCCCCCGCCGGCGGACGCTCAGAGATCAAAAGACTCTGGACGGACCCGGCGTTCCGCAGCCGGGGTGTCGCGTCCGCCCTGATCGGTGCCGCGCTTGCGCACGCCGCGGAGAACGGCGTCGGCACGCTGCGCCTGTCGGTGTGGACATGGCGTACGAGCGCCATCGCCCTGTACGAGCGGTTCGGCTTCACCGTCGCCCCCTCATGGGAAACACGCGACCAGCTGCTCTGCATGGAGCGCAGCGTGTAAGCGGCCGCCTCATCCGCCTCAGTCGCACGCTGCCGCGGCTCGCGCATGCTGTACGGACGGGGCGGGAATGCCGCCGCGGCGGCGGGTGTTGTGCGGGACGTGGTTGTGAAGGGGACAGTGTCCCCGGGCCTCACCTATTGCCTGCGGGGACGATCGTCCGGCTGAAGCCCCGCAGAGCCTTTCGCCGCGCAGGCGACCGCCCCTTCACGACCACGCTCTTTCGTTCCCGGCCCCGGCAAGTCGCCTCCTGGCACCGGACATTGAGCGGTGTGAGCATGCTCCACGTCTACTACAGTGCGCTGTGGGCCGTGACTGGCGCTGAGGTGGAGCACCACCGGGGAGCGGTCTGACGAGACGTCGTTGCCGTGCGCCTGGGCGAGTGGTCGGCCACCCCCGGAGGGCAACCATGTCCGCGATTCAGACGGCCCAGCTCATGGACGGCACCGGTCTTGCCGGACGCATCGTCGAAGAGGCTGCCGCCAGGGCGGCAGAGATCTCACAGCACACCGGGACCAGTCCCTGCCTGGCGACGGTGCTGGTGGGGGAGGACCCCGCGTCGGTCACCTACGTCCGTATGAAGCGGGCGCGGTGCGCGAAGGCGGGTATCCGGTCCCGGCACATCGCTCTGCCCGCCGCCACCACGACCGCCGAGCTGATCGGCACCCTCGCCGGCCTGTCCGACGATCCGGACGTGCACGGCATCCTGCTCCAGCATCCCTGCGGCCCGCACATCGACGAGCGAGCCGCGTTCGAGGCCATCGCCCCGCACAAGGACGTCGACGGGGTCACGGCACATTCCTTTGCCGCCATGAGCTTCGCGCTGCCGGGCTTCGTGTCCTGCACCCCGGGCGGCATCATGCGGCTGCTGGAGGCCTACGACGTCGACCTCACCGGCCGGCGCGCCGTCGTGGTGGGCCGCAGCGCGATCCTCGGCAAGCCGGTGGGGATGCTCCTGCTCGCCCGGGACGCGACGGTGACCTACTGCCACTCCCGCACGGCGGACCTGCCGGACATCGTCCGGGAGGCGGATGTCGTGGTGGCGGCCGTGGGACGGCCCCGGCTGATCCGGGGTGAGGACATCAAGCCCGGCGCGGTGGTGATCGACGCCGGCTACAACCCGGGCAACGTGGGCGACGTGGACTTCGACACCGCCCTCACCCGAGCCCGCCTGATCACGCCGGTGCCCGGCGGCGTCGGCCCGATGACCATCGCCGTCCTGCTCGCACAGACCGTCGACGCCGCCGCGCACCAACTCGGAGTCCCGCACCGCTGACCCTCCCTCGGGCACGCACCCCCGTCCGCTCTCCCGCCCTTGGCCAAAGCCGCCGGATCTGCCTCCGCGAGGTTGCCCGGCCGGACGGCACCGCAGACGCAGCCGCCCGCAGACCGTCCCTGCACCGCATGACCGGCCCCCGGAGCCGGTGTGAGGCAGGCCATAATTTCTGTCGGCCGATCTTGGAATGCGTGGGCATGGGCCACCGCTGCACTGCTTGTGGGCCTTCCCTGCCCTGGGGGGCGCACCGGGCAACGGTGGCCGGCGCGAATGGCCACAGGAGCAGGACCCCTCGTGGTCCCGCCTGCTCCGCCACGATCCGGACCGCCGCCCGCGAAAGGTACTTCCGCTCCATGCCACTGGCCCTGCTGGCCCTTGCCCTCGTCGCGTTCGGTATCGGTACGACCGAGTTCGCCACGATGGGGCTGCTGCCCCAGATCGCCGACGGGGTCGGCGTGTCCGTGCCGCACGCCGGCAACATCGTCTCCGCCTACGCGCTCGGCGTCGTCGTCGGCGCCCCGCTGCTGACGGGTATCGGCGCGCGCATCGCCCACAAGCGGCTCCTGCTCCTGCTGTCGGCCCTGTTCGTGATCGGCAACGTCGCGTCCGCCCTCGCACCCGGCTTCGGCCTGCTGTTCGCCGCACGCTTCCTGGCGGGCCTGCCCCACGGGGCGCTGTTCGGCGTGGGCGCCGTCGTGGCCTCCCGGCTGGTCGCTCCCGAACGCGCCGGGCGGGCCGTGTCGAGGATGTTCCTCGGACTGACCATCGCCAACATCATCGGCGTCCCGGCCGGCACGGCTCTCGGGCAGCAACTGGGCTGGCGCTACGCCTACTGCGCCGTCGCCGTCATCGGCCTCGTCGCGCTGGCCGCGCTGGCCGCCTTCGTCCCCCACCAGCCGCGCAGCAACCAGGCCGGCATCCGGCACGAACTGCGCGCCATGGGCAACCGACAGGTCGTCCTGGGCCTGGCCACCGCCGTCGTGGGATTCGGCGGCTTCTTCGCCGTCTACAGCTACCTGGTGCCGATCCTGACCCACCTGACGGGCCTCTCCGAATCCTCGACCACCTGGGTCCTCGCGCTCTACGGCGCCGGAATGACGCTGGGCACGCTCGTCGCGGGCCCGCTGACCGACCGTGCGCTGCGCCCGACGCTGTACGGAGGGCTCGCCCTGCTCGGCGCGTCGCTCGTGACGTTCTACTTCACGGTTCACAGCACCGTTCCCGCCCTGGTGACGCTCGCCTTCATGGGCGCGATGGGCGCCCTGGTCACCACGCCCGTGCAGATGCTGCTCATGGCCAAGGCGAAGAACGCCCCGACGATGGCGGCGGCCTCCAACCACTCCGCGTTCAACCTGGCCAACGCCGGCGGCGCCTGGCTCGGCGGCCTGGCCATCTCGGCCGGCTGGGGCTGGGGCTCGCCCGCCCTGGTCGGCGCGGCCCTGGCCGCCGCCGGCCTCGCCCTCGCCTTCTTCGCAGGCCTCACCGACCGCGGGAACGGCCCCTCCGAACTGATCACGTCATCGGCGGCCGAGACCCCGGCACAGGCCCGACAGATCCCGACAGCCTGACCACGCGTGCACGCCGGCGCGGTGCCGGGCCGGCTCACGGGCGGCCCGGTCGGGTCGCGGCCGCTTGGCCCGCTGAGGCCGGCCCGGCGCAAGCCGGCAGGCAGCTGTGCTGAATGAAGTGCCTGCGGCACCGGAGCTGCGGGCCGGCCGGGAATGAGGCGGCCGGAGAGGTTGTTGCACAGCATGAACCTGACATGCTCCGGTCAATCCGGGGGTGTGGGTGAAAGGAGGACCTCATGGCACGCAACAGCACGCGTTCCCTCGTCACGCTGAAGTCGACGGCGGGGACCGGCGTCACCTACGTGACGCGCAAGAACCGCAGCAACGACCCCGACCGGCTCGTCCTGCGCAAGTACGACCCGCTCGCCGGGAAGCACACCGCCTTCCGCGAGGAACGCTGAACCACGCCTGCGCCCCGGGCAGACAGCCATACAGCCATAAGGAAGGAAACCCCATGAGGCCCCGCATCCATCCCGAATCCCGGCAGGTCGCCTTCCGCGACCGCGCCGCGAACGCCCTCTTCCTCACCCGCTCCACCGCCACCTCGGCCCGCACGATCGAGTGGGAGGACGGCAACACCTACCCGCTGATCGACGTCGACATCTCATCGGCGAGTCACCCCTTCTACACCGGGACCTCGAGGGTCGTGGACACCGCCGGGCGGGTGGAGCGGTTCGAGCGCCGCTACGGCCGCACAGCCCCGGCCCGGCCCTGACCGCGGGCCGTCATCCGAACAGGAGGAAGCAGACCATGAAGGTACGCAAGTCCCTGCGTTCGCTGAAGTCCAGACCGGGGGCCCAGGTGGTCCGCCGCCGCGGCGTGGTCTTCGTCGTCAACAAGAAGAACCCCCGCTTCAAGGCCCGCCAGGGCTGACAGCACCCGTCGGGCCGGCCGGGCCGCACGCCGCAGCCGGACCTACCGCGCCCGGGAGCTGCGTCCCGCGTGCCCCCGAACCGAGCCGAGCCTAGCCGGGACGGGAGCCCGCCCGTCCGGTGAAGGGGACGGGAATGCCGCCGCGGCGGCGGGTGTTGTGCGGGACGTGGTCGTGAAGGGGACAGTGTCCCCGGGCCTCACCTATTGCCTGCGGGGACGATCGTCCGGCTGAAGCCCCGCAGAGCCTTTCGCCGCGCAGGCGACCGCCCCTTCACGACCACGCTCTTTCGCCTACGGCTCCGGGCCGGCGTCCTCGCCGCCCCGGAGCCGCACCCTTTTCTGCCGCGGACGCGCGGCCGGCCCGGCTGCACCCGAGCCGACCCAGCCGGGCAGAACACGGCCTGCCCACCCGCCTGCCAACGTGCCGCCATCCCTCGTTTGAGAAGCCCCCGCTGCCCCTGTCGAAGGACCGGCGGCCGCGTGATCATCCACGGACGACTCGCGGCGTGCTTACGGCTGCCGGGCGCGGGGAAGTGATGACCTCCATGACGAGCGCGATGCAGAACTACGGTCTGCTGTGGACCGACCCGGACGGCACCCCGCAGGCGTCCGCCGGCAGGTACGACAAGCGGTCCGCGAAGCACCGCCGCACCGAACTGAAAGCCGTGGGCTGCACCCGTGTCGAGATCGTGCCGGTCAGGCCTGGCGAGGTTCCCGAGCCGGTTTCCTGAGCGAGGCGGAACAGACCGGAGCGGGACGGCCCGGCATGCGTCCGGCTGCTCCCGGCGTCCGCGCCGGCGGCCGAGGCGTCGAACCCCTTGTCCGCCGGCTGCGCGAAGTTGCACAGGTACTGACGTACCGACGACGCGAGCGCCGCCGGGCCTCCTCGCTCGCTACGGGTACTCGCGGATTCTTCCGGTCCGTCGGTCCGGCTCACACGTCCTCGGTGTCCCGCACGTCGATCTCGCACTCCAGATCGGGGATCACATCGAGCTGGTTCTTCACCGCCTCACGGACATCGCCGGCCAGTGACACCGATACCCCGGCGGGGACGTCGGGAGCATCCGGGCGGTTGACGGATGACACGATCGCATCGGGGTCCATTTCCTCCAGTGCGTGGAGAACCTCGTCGACCCGGTCGCTCCGCACGGTCGTTGAGACGTAGGTACGGACAGTCATGGTTGTCTCCCTTGCCGTAACCGGACTGCTGGGCCCGCCGTCCGTCGTCCTCGTCGGGCGGGCACGAGTCCACGGGCATCACGGAACCCATGCCGTCAGCCTCGCCCGTCTCGAGGCCGTCCGCACTCGCACTCCTCCACGCGGGCGTCAGGCGCCGGCCACAGCGCACTTTCAGGCGCAGCAGCACCCGGACGAGGCGGCCAGGCCCGCCGGCTGCGCCCCACCCGACGGCCCGCGCCCACTGGGGTACCCGCTCGTAGGTGACGGTGGCGTCCGGGCAGTCCTCCGCGAGGTGGGTGAGGGCGTCGCGTTCGGCCGGGGCAGCGGGCAGCTGCCAGCGCCCGTACGCCCGGCCACTACTCCGGCGACAGCCCCTGACCGCCGCGGCGGGGTCGCCGGGTGAGCTTGCCGGGGGCACGCTGGGAAGGGTGAGCAGCGCGTCGATCGTCGTACACCCGCCCTCCAGCACGGGCGGCAGGAGCGTCTCCGTGCACTCGCAGGGCCGGGTCGAGATCCTCGGCACCGCCTATAGCGATCACGATCTGGTGGTGTTCCTTGAGGGCGCGGGCGTCCAGGATCCCGACAGCATCCTGGACGACGACCAATGGATCGAGTGGCGCGGCGGCCGCGCACATCAGTGGAGTGCCGCCTGAGCTGTTCCCGTCGCCGGGGCCGGCCGCCCGCAGCGCGCCGCGAGAGCAGTGAAAGCGGCGCCCGGCCCGTACGGGCGCCGGGCGAACGGCTGGGCCCTCGCAGAGCCCCGCCGCTCCGTGACCGACGGCGGGGCAACCGGGGCAGGTCCGCAAGTCCCGCCGATGAGTTTGTGGCGGTGGTGCCGTCTACCCGTCGACGAAGGGAGCGCACCATGCGCAAGATCATCGTTTGCACTTTCCTGACGCTGGACGGCGTCATGCAGGCGCCGGGCGGCCCGGACGAGGACGCTGAGAGCGGCTTCGAGCACGGCGGCTGGCAGAAGCCGGTGACCGACGACGAGGTCGGCGCGGCCATCGCCGGCTGGTACGAGCAATCCGACGCGATGCTGCTGGGCCGCAAGACGTACGAGATCTTCGCGTCGTACTGGCCGGGCGCCGATCCCGACAACCCGTTCACCGATCGGATGAACAGCATGCACAAGTACGTGGCGTCTCGGACCCTGACGTCCGTGGAGTGGCAGAACTCCACGCTGCTGGAGGGCGACATCGTCGATGCCGTACGCGCGCTGAAGGCGTCCGACGGCGGCAACGTCAACGTCGTCGGCAGCGGCGACCTCGCCCAGACCCTCATGCGGCACGGCCTCGTCGACGAGTACCGGCTGACCATCCACCCGGTGATCATCGGCACCGGCAAGCGGCTGTTCGCCGATGGAGCGATCCCCACCGCGCTGGAGCCGGTCACCGTCACGACGACGAAGGGCGGCACCGTCGTCGGCGTCTTCCGGCCGAACGGCAAGCCCGGCTACGACAGCTACTGAGCGGTTTCGCCTGGTGACCTCCGGGTCAACGAGGCTGTTGACGAGACGGCTGCCGATCAGTTCCGGCGAGCGTGCCGCAGCTGCCTGGAAGCGACTCGCGGCGCCGGGTGGGAACCAGGCGACCGATGTCCTTGTCACTCCTTGGGCACGGCGGGCGTCATCGGTGCCGACGCCGGGGCAGATGGTGGGCTCGCCGCCCACCCCTCGCCGTCATCCCGGCCGTGGCCGCCACCGGAACCTGATGGCTCGGCCGACGTCGCCACTCCTGCTCCTGGGTGCCGAAGGGCGCAGGTGTGAGCGGATGCGGCTGCCACGCGTCCGCCGGTCCACTGAAGATCAGCGGCACGGGCCTTCGGTAGGGCCACCGAGCATGACTGTCCCTCGTTCCGGTGCCCTGTTCGTCGTCGCCGCCCTCGAACGCAGACGGAGCGCCCGCTCTGTCCGCCGCGGTCGCCATACGCAGGACGATTCCCACGCGCGCGGGTTCGCCCGGGTGAGCGGTCTGTGAGCGCGTCAGCTGCGATTCACGTCCGGCCCGCCGAGAGGCAACACATGCGCGAGATTGCAGGCGACGCCGCGACGCGAACCCGAGGACCTGACAGGCCGGCGGGTCGTACCGAGCGACCCACCGGCGGTTACGTCGCCCACCCCAGTCCGAAGGGGGCGAGCTGCTGGAGTTTGTCGGTTCAACTTCGCGTGGGAGAGGAACACGCCCAGCTTCACGGCGTAGTCCTGTCCTCCGGAAGCCGGCGCGGAAGCCTTGGCCGGCGTCTTCGGCGCCGGGGGCAAGGGGTTCGACGCCGAGCCGCTCCAACCGCTCGCGCCGCCGTCCACCAGCCCTGCCCAGACAGTGTGCTGACGCTGTTTCTGAAGGAACCGGCCGACGCCAATGCCGTGGACGTGACACCGGGCAGGACGTCGGCCCGACCGGCCTCATCGCGCACAAGTTCGCGCAGCGCGGCGAAGTGGCGTTGCCAGTCGGCCCGCCGGCCGGGGGTTCCGGTCCGGGTCGTTCACCTCGAGCCGCACCCGGATCAGGGCGGGCGGCAATGCGGGCCGAGGCCCCTGGCCGGGGCAGGAGACCCGACATGCAGGCGGGCGCGCCTGGTGGAATAGTGATGAATCGGGTGGGGTAGCGGGGCACATTTTCCGCCGGGCCGCAGGCAGTGCCGCGGCTTCGGATCTCCAGTCTCTCCGTCTGTCAGAAGCAGGGAGAAACCCATGCGTAAGAAGATTCTCGCGTCCGTACTGACGTCAGCGATGGCCTTCAGCGGATGGACCGCGGTCACTTTCTCAAGTGCCGACGCGGCGGTGAAGGCCGCGCCCAAGGCCACCTGCAGGGTGTCCGAAGGCCCCGGTGGTCGCTTCGGGGTGTCGGGCAAAGGATTCAAGGCGGGCGAAAAAGTCACCGTACGCAATTCCAAGGGCACCGTGGTGCGCGTGACCAAGGCGATCACAGGAGGGTTCTACGAGGTCACCGGGGTGCCGAACGACAACTACCGCGTCACCGGAAGAACCGCCACCGCGTCCTGCCTGAAGTTCGTGTCGGACGAGGAAGCCGCCATCAAGTGCACGGTCACCAAGGGCCCGGGAAAAACCTACGGCGTATCCGGCAGAGGGTTCCCGGAGGCCGAGACGGTCACGTTGAAGAACTCCAAGGGCGCCGCCGTGGACACGACCGTCACGATCAAGGACGGTATCTTCGAGTTCACCGGCGTCCCCAACGACACCTACACCGTCACCTCGAAGTTCGCCCATGTGACCTGCCCCAAGGCCGCCTAGGGCAACGGGGCAACGCCCCGGCCGGTACATCCGGGGCCCGTCTTCCCCATCGGCCGATCCGGAAGACGGGCCCAAACCCTGCACCCGCTCGCCGCAGTCGACCTGGTCGACGACACCCGCTGCCGGTGCCGGCGGCAACGTGCTGGACCCTCGACCGGCCTTTGCGCCGAACACCCCCCGAGACAACTGTGTAGGTGTGTACCGCCGATTCGGGCTCGACTCACACACGCCCGCAATCACAGCCGCCCACGGCGTGAAGGAAGGATTGGTCGATCGATATCCGCGCCGTCCAGCACGACACCACCTGCCTGCGGCACCCCGACCTCGGCCGGATACCCCTGACCACCCGTCATCCGCACGGCCTCTGGGGGCGGTTCAGACGCGGGGGGTTCTCACGCAGTGGCTGACGTCGTCCCAGTCCCGGGGGGATGCGGTGGTCACCCCGCGGACGTCTGCCGCTTCCTTGCGGCGATGCGGCCCTCGGTGCCCCTTCGCTGCCCTGCCGGCCCCGGCGACGCCGGGCTGCGGGGGCGGGTCCGTGGTGAGCTTCGCGCGCCTGGTCCCGCGTGGGGGCCCCTGTGCCGGGCCACGGTGCTGGCTTTCTGGCGTCCCGCAGGGTGGTCCGAGAGCCTTCGGGTGATGGCCGTGTCGATGGCGAGGAGGCGGAAGAGCATGGGCCGGCCGCTCCTTGGTGCCAGGGCCCTCTGGGCGCCTGTGGAGGGGCGGACAAGCCGGCACAGGAGGGCAGGGCTGCGGTGGCGTATCCCTGAGCTGCGGGTGACGGTCCAGCCGGTGCACTGGTCAGCGGCAGAGCCGACGCCCTCGAACAGGCAGCGGGATGATCTTGGCCCCCCTCAGTGCTCGTCGTCACCTCGCGGTCCAGTCATCGTCGGCGCATCCGTGGTTCAAGTGGCGCCCGTCTTGTCGTTGATCTGGAAGGTGATGACGTCGACTTCGTCGGTTCCCGCCAGATCTGGGTAGTGGCCCTTAAGGCCTTCCCGGAGTTCGGCTGCGGTCGTCAGCCCCTCAGCTTGGGCGTCCTGGTTGGTGAGGTCGCTGACCAGGCAGTGCCTGATGCCGGTCACCTCTGCCCACAGGACGACTTCGGGGTCGCTCTCAAACATCAGCCGTGCCGGCCCGAGCTGGGCCGGGTCACGGAAGCGGGTGGTCTTGGTCTTGGCGCCGGAGCGGACGACTTCGAGGTAGCGGGGGTTGAACCGAATGATCGGGGGACCGGCCGTCTCGGGGTCCTGGTAGAGCGACGGGTCGAGACCGTTCATGCCCGCCTCCGGGGTCCATCGCTCCGCCAGCGGCATCAGGTCGGCGGCGAGAACGGACCTGAGCCCCGCGGGCGTGGGCACGATGACGCGCATGGTGGGGTAGTAGTCCACGAAGACCTGCCGATCTCGCCCGCACGGGCCGATGACCCCGCGCCCGTGGTTTCCCACGGCGACGATGCAGCGCATCTGGCGGGCGCCCTGGGCTCGCGCGGCTCCCAGAGCCACGAGTTCGGCGCAGGGCCCGCCGGTGAAGTGGTAGAGGTTCACGCCGGCGAACATCCGGTAGTCGGCGGCCATGACCGCGGCGCCCACCGTGTGGATCCCGTCTTCGTCGGGCCCGGCGTCGGTATGCGCGTCTATGGTGCGGCGTGCCAGCTCCACAAGCTCACGCTCGTCATCATCGAGAGCTCGTGCAGATGACGGGACGTACACCCTTGTAACCTTTCCTTCCGACAGCAGTCGCCCAAGAGCATTCCACGCCATGCAGGTGGGCTCCACAGGGTTTCGGCCTACCGAGCACGCGCAACAGCAGGGCGCGATGCGGGCCGGTGTGGAGCATGAGGTGAAGAGAGCGGTCCGGTACGCGGGGTAGCGAGCACGCAGTGGCCGCGCTCGGCTGGAGCAACGCGCCGACAGGCGGTACTCGTGGCGGGCGGGTCGGTCTCGTCGCCGCACCGGCCGCCCCCGGCCGCCCGTGTCACCCCGGCCCACGCCATCGCGATCCGCCACGACAAGACCGTCGAGACCTACCAGACAGCCGTCATCCTTCGCTTCTGACGTGGGCGCGAGATCTGACGACAACTCCCGGACGCCAACCGCGCCAAGTACCGCAACGGTGAACCACGGCATGCGAGTTCGAGGTCAAGACGCTGCGGCGGTCTCCGCCAGTTTCAGGCGACAGCGACGGGGCCTCGATATCGACCGTTTCCACGAGGGAGGCGGACATGCGGTACCTCTCCTCCGGTTGGTCGGGCGCCGGCCCGACGGGTTGCGATGCGGAGCGGATACCCGCGCCCGGGCGGCACACACGACGCGGCGGCAAGGGGAGCCGCAGACACGCAGCGAGGATGGACGACCAGTTGTCGGTGAGGGCTGCGGGATCGGCGGCTCGGGCCGCGGGGACGGTGGGGTCGCCCCCAGCCCGTGGGTGGCGCTGCACATCGAGCGTCGGCGCGGCCATGACGGGGCGTGGTCCAGCGGGGCGATCTACGACGGACTGCGTCAGACCGAGGCGTTCAGCGATGTCCTGCTGCCGGATGCAGCGCAGCAATGAGGGCAAATCGGCCGTTCACGCCGAAGGTGTGCAGCCACCACAGACCTGCTTCGGTGACTTGCCCCTGCCAGAAGAGCAATGCCCAAACCCAGGCTCACCGCCGAGCCCAGTAGGGCGAGTACGAGGAACGAGCCGACGGTGATGTGGAGTCGTCCACCATCGCCAATCACCTCCTCACCCACTCCGGTGAGCCCGCAAACCTTCCAATACCTTCACCAATGGCCGGTACGACCCGGAGGTGAACATGTCCTCCGGCTTTTCTCCCGGCTGGAGAAGTACCGGCACGCTGCCCGCCACCCCGGTCGGCTGCCCGACCGAGAAGACCGGCAGCGCCGCTCACCGCAGGCCACTGCCACGACCGGCGCGGAGTCGTGATCCCGCACGGGGAGGGTCTCGTGACCGTCCACCCCGGTCGGTCGGCTGACCGCCACCTTGCGGATGGAACAGACAGTGCCCGACCGCCACCCACGGTGTGCCGTCGTGCTCGCCTGTGGCAGCGGCCTGGGGACCGAAGGCGGCTTCACTCCTTCGGCTGCGCCTGTGCTGTGCGCAGGTAGTCCAGGCCGGCGTGATCCGTCACGTCGGAGTCACCGCTCAGACGGTGTACCACGGTCCAGCGCCCGTCCGGGACGGCGCCGGCGAAGACGGATGCCGTGCCTGTCGCTCCGTTGTGCCAGACCACGGGCAGCGGCCCCGTGCGTTGCCATCCGAGCCCCGGCTCTCCAAGTGAACGATCGAGCACGAGAGCCGTCAGCACGCGTGCCAGCGTGCGGGGAGTCGCCCATAGGCCGCCGGCGGGCAGGACTGCGCCGGTCATGGTCCACGGTTTCACCGTGCGGCCGAACCACCTGGTCGGCAGCAGCCGGCTGTGCTGCGGCGGTGTGGCGCTCATGGCGTGCGGCGGCAGGCCAAGGGGTGACAACACGAGTCCGGCGACGAGCTCCTCGTACTCCTGCCCGCTCGCCGCTGCCAGCGCCGCGCCGAGCACGGCATAGCCGAGGTTGGAGTACTCCTGGCGTTGTCCCGCGGGGGCGACGGCGAGCAGGTCGAGGCCGGCGAGCAGCTCGCGCAGCCGGTCGTCGGTGAACGTCCGGTACGGGTCGCGGCGGGACGTGCCAGGGGGAAGCCGGGGCAGACCTGAGGTGTGCTCCGCCAGATGACGCAGGGTGATGCCGGTTCCGGGCGGGGCGCCGAGCCATCGCTCGACGGGGTCGTCAGGCGTCAGCACCCCTTGTCCGGCCAGTTGTTGGAGGATGGTTCCGGTGATGACCTTGGTGAAGGACCCGACCTCCACGTATTTGTCGGGGTCGTGTGCGCCGGTGACAATCGGATTCTCGTCGGCGCTGCCGAGGATGCAGGTGGGGACGGTGCGCATGGCTGTCAGTTCGCTGTCTGGGGAACGGGGGCATCGACTGTGCGGTCGCTGCCCGGCGCGCCCCCCTCGGTGACGGTCCGGACGCCTCCGGGCTGTTTCGGCGTCCAGCGTGCTGTGATGCCGCGTGCCGTCCGGCGTGCACGGGCCAGGGCCGACGAGAGGAAGATCAGGTCGCAGGCGATCATCGTCAGGGCGAACGCGGTGAGTCCCATGAACACGCCGATGGACACATGGAAGGCGATGGATGCCGCCGCCGTCCACGGGCGCAGCCTCGCCACCAGGATCCCCATCGGGAAGTACACGAGGAACAACGTGGTGCTGTAGGTGCCGAGGAAGACGAGGACGTCGTTGTCGTAGACCAGGCTGGACCATCCCGGCAGCTCGAACTCGGGAACGCGCATGATGTAGAAGAGCGCAGTGCCGTCCTGCCACACCTCTCCCTGCACCTTGTACAGACCGCTCACCACGTACACGAGGCACATCTGCACGGCGATCGCAGCCACGCCGAGATTATGCAGGGGGACGCGGAGGCAGCGCAGGCCTTCGGGGAGTCGTCTCGTGACGCGCTGGGCGAGCCCGCTCGAGAAGGAGAAGTGCCGGTAGCAGTCGGTCAGCAGCAGCATCGGGATGACGAGTTGAGCGAGGTTGTCCCCGCCGTCCAGGAATGCCGACTGCCGCTCGTAGAGCGACCACAGCAGCACTCCGTGCGCCGCGAGGACCATCCGGCCCCCCACGCCGAAGGTGACGGCCACAGCGGCGAACAGCCCGAGGTGGAAGACCACCTCGAACCAGGCTTGGGAGGTGCTCCACGCGTAGAGGCTGAAGCTGCCCTTCTCTTTGATCTCTTCGACGAAGAGGTGGTGGGGCAGGACCGAGTCGGCTCCCGGGCCGAACAGGTAGCTCCGGTCGCTGTAGTGGCTCACGTAGTACATGAGGCCGACGAAGCCCAGCAGCGCGCGGGTCCCCGACACGCCCAGCGCGGCGATGGGGCGACTGGCGGCGGCGTCGATCGCTTCCTTGATCCTCATCGAAGGTCCACCGCCTTCTTCCACGGCAAGTCGTAGAGGTCCACTTTGCTCTTCGCCTCGGAGTTCTTCCGCTGCGACCAGGGAGGCAACGTCTTGATGTACATGCGTACCTGGACAGCGGTCGGCCCTGTGCCGTCGGGGCAGACGTCGTGCATCCGGGTCAGCGAGAAACGGGACAGCGATCGCTCGGCGTCTTCGTGCTGACTCTTTTCGTACGGAGTCAGAGGAATGACGTGATCACGCTTTCCGTCTTTCGCTGGCGAGTCCTCGGTATTCTTCTCCTCCTCCTTCTGACGGAGTCGCAGCAGCAGGTCGTCAGAATCGTTCAGCTGATTTATCCCGTTGCTTACGAGGCGTACTGTGCGGGAGGGGAAGAATCGGTCTTCCTGGGTCTCCTTGATCAGAGGTCCGGTCACGTCGTAGAAATCCGTGACGGAACCGTCGGAACACTTTGCGCGAGCTATTATGCCCTCGTCGTCTTTTGTCGGATTCGGAGCGAAGAGGCTCCAGTTCTGTGTGAAATACGGCTCCAGGTAGCCGCTGATGAGCCCATGAAGCCTGATTTTGGCGGGGCTGAGCGGCGCCTGGGAGAACGCCGCAAGAAAGAAATGGGCGCCCAGGAGGGCGGCACCAGCCAGCAGTGCCGCCCTCTGGATGCGCCGATGGCGCGCGATCACCTGTCGAAAGCGGTTGCCGCGGCAGAGGCGCCGTCGACGGACACCTTGGCAGGCGCGCTGAACAGGCTGAAGTTGTTCGCCACCTCGGACGCCTGGTGCGCGACGGAGCCGGCGGCGGCCCGTGCGTGCACGGTGGCGCGAGCAGCGGCCCGGCCGGCCGCCGCGGCAGCCCGCGCGCCGGCGGCGGCGCGCGGGGCGACCGGAGCGCCCTCGCTTGCAGCCTGGGTGCTCAGGCTCACGTCAGCCTGCTGCGGGGTGGAGGCCTGGGCCGAACCCTGCATCGACACCGTCAGGAGCGTGCCCGCGACGGCCACACCGAAGACGAGTGCGGCATTCTTCTTCTTCATTGTTTCCCCTCTTTTTTCTGGTCGTCCGGGGAAGACGACGGCGTGCGGAAAATGTTGGTCAGACATTCCCGAACGCTCGCCCCCGTGAGCTGACCAGGTTTTCCGACGGAGACGGAGAATGTTTGCGACGTGCGCCCCGTATGCCCGCTTGCATCTGCAAGTGAGCCCTCATGCCCGCCGCGATTCCTGATGATCTTATGGAGATCATCAAGGCCATCTCAAGGAGTGATCATGTGGTGATCATCACAGCGCTGTGTTCGCGCGCCTTCACCCCTGAGTGGTTGGCGCGCCATTCGGTTCCCTGGGGGCCGCAATCGGTCAGCGATCGACGTGAATCCGTTGAACGGTGAAATGGTACCGTTCCGGCCCTGAATGCTCACGGAGGACATATGGAACCAGATGCGATCGTGGTGGGAACCGGGCCCAACGGCCTGGCGGCAGCGGTCACTCTCGGACGCGCAGGACTCAAAGTCGCGCTGTACGAGGCCCGGGAAACCATCGGCGGCGGGCTGCGGACGGAGTCGCTCTTCGACCCCGAGATCGAACACGACCTGTGTTCCGCAGTTCACCCCATGGCCGTGGCGTCCCCCTTCTTCCGCCAGTTCGACCTGGCGTCCCGGGGGGTGACGATGCTGTCCACGCCCGTCAGCTACGCCCACCCTCTCAAAGACGGCCGCGCCGGCCTCGCCTACCGGGACCTGGAGGCGACCTGCGAGCACCTCGGCCCGGACGGCGAACGTTGGCGCCGCCTCATGCAGCCGTTGCTCGAACATTCCCAAGAGCTGGTCGACTTCATCCTCTCCGGACAACGAAGCCTTCCCCGCAGCCTCTCGGTCCCCGCGCTGCTGGCTTCCCGCATGCTGGTGCACGGCACCGCGTTGGCGCCCCGCCACTTCAGCACCGAAGAGGCCCGCTCCCTCCTCACCGGGGTGGCGGCCCACGCGGTGGGCAGACTGCCGTCCCTGGCCTCGGGCGCGGTCGCCGTGCTTCTCGGACACCTCGCGCACGCCGGCGGCTGGCCGGTGCCCGAGAGCGGAAGCGCCCGCATCGCCGACGCGCTCGCCGCCGACATCGTCGCCTGCGGCGGAACCTTCCACACCAGCCATCACGTGACCCGTCTCGAGGAGCTCCCCCGTGCCAAGACGGTACTGCTCGACGTGAGCCCCAAGGCGTTCGCCCGGATCGCCGCCGATCGGCTGCCCCTCCGCTACCGGCGAGCCCTCGCCCGGTTCCGGTACGGGCCCGCGGCGGCGAAGGTCGACTTTCTCGTCTCCGAGCCGATCCCCTGGGCCAATCCCGCCGTAGGACAGGCCGCCACCGTCCACCTGGGCGGGACCCAGGCAGAGATGTACCGGGCCGAGACAGCGGCGGCGGCCGGCATCCGGCCCGAGGAGCCGTTCGTCCTGCTGGTCGACCCGGCCGCGGCCGACCCCGGCCGCGCCAGAGCCGGACGACGTCCCGTATGGGCCTATGCCCACGTCCCCAACGGTGACGCCGTCGACCCGGCCGCGACGGTCGCGGCGTGCATCGAGCGCTATGCGCCGGGATTCACCGACACGGTCATCCACCGGCGGGGGATCAGCGGCGCACAGTACGAGGAGTACAACCCGAATTACGTGGGGGGAGACATCGGCGGGGGAGCCATGACCCTCTGGCAGTCCCTCATGCGTCCCGTACCCCGCTTCGATCCGTACCGCACCCCGCTGCACGGCGTGTACCTGTGCTCGGCGTCAACGCCGCCCGGACCGAGCGTCCACGGCATGCCGGGACACCTTGCCGCGCTGTCCGCCCTGCGCCGCGAGTTCGGCGTACGTACTGCTCCGGACATCGGACCGCGGTGAGCCGTCCGCACGCGACCCGCCCGCGCAGAGCGCTGCTCACCCCGCGCTCTCCGCCACCTCGTCCGCGGACTTGTCGGGGAAGACCAGCCGCACCCCGCCGCCGATCACCAGGAAGCAGGACAGCAGGAGGGCGAAGTGCATGAACTTCGCGGCACCCTCCCAGTCGGACGAAGGCCCCAGGACCAACCAGAAGGCGAGAGCCATCCCCGCCAACACCACCGCCACGCCAAGCAACCGACGCACTCCATGATCCCTTCCCAAAATGACCTTCAGGCAACCGTCCTACTCTACGCACCGGTAACTACGGCTCGGCGCACGGCAGATGAGCAGCTGGCCGAATCGCGCCGCACGCAGGCGCGGCGCCACCCTCATGAAGGCCGCGCGGGGGCCCTATGTCTTTGGTCAAGCTGGACGGTGTGAGTTCGGGGCGTCTGGAACGATGTGTCCGTGCATGCTGATGATCAGGTTGGTGAGGGTGTCCCCGCGGAGCTCGCGGTGTTCCTGCGGGGTGCGGTTGACGGCCGCCCGGTGAAGATCGCCCCTTCCGTGTGTGGGTGTGGCGGCCGTGTGTTCTTCGTGTTGGTCAATGCGTCCGGAGCGGAACGGGAGTGTTCGGGCTGCTGCAGCCGTGCGTTCATCGCGGATAGCGAGGAGTACTGGAACGAGGAGTCCTGGGAGGACGACGAGCCCGGTGCGGTCGGCTGCCCTTGCGGGAGTGAGGAGTTCGAGGCCGCGGTCGCGTTCTCACTCGGCGGCGACGGATCGGTCCGCTGGGTGACCGTGGGCCTGCGGTGCGTCAAGGACGGACTCTGCGGGATCTATGCCGACTGGAAGATCGACTACAGCCCCACGGATCACCTTTTGACCATGGTCTAGGTCTGCGGAGCGAGGGCCCGGACCGGCTGTGGTTCGTAGAAGGTGCCGTCGCGGAGCATCGCGAAGAGGACGTCTGCCCGTCGTCGGGCGAGGCAGAGCAGGGCTTGGGTGTGGTGTTTGCCCTGGGCGATCTTCTTGTCGTAGTAGATGCGGGATGCCGGGTCGGCCAGGGCTGCGAACGCGGAGAGGAAGAAGGCCCGTTTGAGCTGCTTGTTTCCCCTCCGGGAGGACTGTTCGCCGCGGATCGAGGACCCGGAACTGCGGGTTGCCGGGGCGAGGCCGGCGTAGGCGGCGAGGTGGCCGGCGGTCGGGAAGGTGCTGCCGTCGCCGACCTCGATCAGGATCCTGGCCCCGGTCCTGACGCCGATTCCCGGCATGGACGTCCCTTCCACCACAGCCACCGTAATGGGACCTGTGATCGCCCACCTTCGAAAGAGGGTGTGCCTCCAGCAGGTCCTCGATCCTTCCGTCCAGCAGCTTGCGCTGGTCAAGGACGGCCGTCAGGGATCCGGCCAGGCTTGGGACGATCAATGCGGCCGCCTCAGTGCCGGGAACGGTGACGGTCTGTTCGTCCAGGGCGGTGAAGATGTCCTCGACCAGCCGCTCGGCCATCCTGGGGGCCTTCGGCCGTAAGAGCGTGACCAGCCGTCGCCTTCCGGCCTTGCGGATCTGGGCGGGCAACCCAAACCGCCCCATGAACGCGTCCGTCGCATCGGCCGGCGGCCTGGTCCGCTCCCGCCGGGCGATCGTCGCCGCCCGGGGCCGCAACGCCATCCCCTCGGGCGGCGGCGGCACAGGCAAGAGCGACGGCAAGGACTGACGGATCGGGAGCCCTGACGCCCACATCAACAGACTCCGGGAGCAACTCCTGGAGATCTGCCCGGCTTTGGAGCGCGCCGGAAGCGCGGGTCCGGCGGCAGGGGCCGGGGGAGCGGTGCGGGCCGGCGCGATGCCGTCCGGTGCGCGGCAGGCTCCGGAGGCGCGCGCGTCCCGCCAGGAGCCAGGGTGCGCAGCTCCGGCATATGAACCCATCATGGCGGTGCTGGAGGACGGCGGCCGCCGGGCCCGCGAGGCGGCTCTCCGACAGGACCGATGTAGTTGCAAGGTGCCCGGCAGGCCAGGGTGCCGATGCGCGCTGCGGGGGCACCACTCAGTGTCTTTCACTTGCTGTTACACCGAGAAATCGCACGCACCCGCCAACAGTCATTCGACAGGGTTGCATGCAAGGCTAAATTCGGGGTGTAGCTCGGCTAGTCCTCGGCGCCCGGTACCCGTGGTCCTCACCGGCTGGGTGGGCCGTACGGGCGCACCCGCTCGTCGACCGCCCCGGCCAGGACCGACCGTCTCAAAGTTCGGCTCGTGACGGCTCGTGACGGTCGTGAAGAGTCACTGGTCGTAGGGGTCTTCCCAGGGTTCGGTGAGCCGTTGTGCGAGGTCCTCGACGAGCCAGCTCTGGGCCCAGCGGCGTAGTTCCGTGATACCCGGCGGTGTTCATGCCATAAGCCTCGAATTCCGCGTCGCTGATCCACTCGAGGCTTTCCAGCCGGTCGTGCGGCTCATGGAGGTCGAACTCTTCCGGGCGTCTGGCTGCGAGGCTCTCCAGTGCGCCAATGGTGTAGAGGTGGCGGGCGGCGTGAACGTCCATGGCATCACGTGCGAGACCCCGGTCTCCCAAAGCCCGCACCTTCGTCCCGATGAGATCGTCCAGATCGAGGACCGGACCGATGTCCATCACGATGGGACAGCGCCAGAGCACCTCTTTGAGGAGGTTGCAAAGCCCGATGGCCGAGGCCGACGCGTGGTCGTGAGCTGGGACGCCGCAAGCCAACGCTGGGTCCGGAACGTCAGTTGACCTGTCCGAGGGGTAGGCAAGTTGCGTGAGCGCCCGCCAGGGCAAGTCCTACAAGCAGGGGGAGCGGTGGCCGGCGCTGGAACGCCCAACCTGGCGCCCCGACATCCGCGCCGCCGTCATCAGCAAGGCCCGGGTCAACATGCACCGCAAGCTCTCCAACATGGCCAGGATGACGGGTCTGTTCCCGCTCGCGGTGCTGTCCGACTGCGTCGTCTACCCGTCGCCGGGGGAGAGCCCGCTGGACTTCCTGCCGTATGCGGCCTCGGGCAAGCCGCAGCCCGGCGGATTCCGTCTCGGGCCGACGCCGGGCCTGGCCAAGCTGGAGGGCATCCAGACGATGCTGTGGGCGGTCGACCTGATGGAGCAGGGCCTCAACCCGGCCCGTCACATCAAGGGTGGCGACGCTGTCCTGGACGAAGGAGATCGGGGACGCCATCGAGCGCACCGACCGGGAGTCCTTCATCCAGGAGCCGCCCAGGACGCTGAAGGGCCGGATCGGCTTCGTGATCCGCCAGTTGGGCAGTGCGAAAGCGGTGGCGGCGGAGATCGGTGTCACCGCCGACTCGGTCAACCGCTACCGGCGCGGCGCCCGCAGGAACCCGCCCCCGGACATTGCGACGAAGGTCGACGAGGGCGGTGCCGCAGCGCTGGCAACCGCGGGTCCGCAAGCGCCGCCGCCGGCAGGCCGCGCGGTTCAACGAGAGGGCGACGCGTCTCGCGTGCGCCGACCGGTCTCCGGTTGGCCCCCTCAGTCGTCCTCGGCCTGGGTGGACTCCATCTGGTGCCCTTAACGCTGCTCTCAAGCCCGATGTCCTCTCAGTCGAGCACACAGAAAATCTATGTTGGCTGGAGTAGACATTGGTCGGTGGCGTGGGTATGGTTTCTCTCGTAGCCCAGAGAGACAGCAGGGCCTGGCAGACACGAACTGCCGGGCAGCAGTACGTAGTTGCAGTGCGCAGGACGGTGCGGTGGTGGAGTTCCGAAGCCAGGGTTGTTGCAGGACGGCGACGGGGCTGACGGCCGGACCGGGTGGCCCGCAGTGATCAGGGGCCGCCATGAGCAGTACCGCAGTGGCAGTACCCGCAAGTGAAGTTCGCAGTACCCAGCAGTGCAGTTAAGTAAGTGGTACCTCGGTGAAGGCGTCGGCTGCGGGCGCGCGCACCGGGAGGTTCGGCAGTGGGGTTCCAAGCCAGAGCAGACGCAGGACAGGCGAACGGGGCTGGCTGCCGAAGAGTGGCGCTGTGACAGGTCACGGAGCAGGTCGCATCACCAGCAGTACGCAGGAGAGCAGTACCAGCATTGAGGGAATGAACGGAGGAATTGGGCGCCATCAGGATCGCCCGGGCGGCTTGTTGAGTCCGGGTACCGCAGGACATCGATAGTGAGGTGGTCTCCGGTCGAGCAACCGCGATCCCAGCATCCCCGGCAGCATCTCGGCCGGGTGTGCGGAAACAGAAGGCCGGCGCAGTAGAAGGGCCGGCAGATGGTGTAGCAGTTCCTTCGGGGCCCTGGCGGCAGTACGGCGCCAGGGCCCCTCCACGCGTTCCACAGAGAGGTGCGATGACTGTAGACGACACCTTCGGGCGTCTCGACGACGACGACTACCCCGCCTACACCATGGGCCGGGCCGCCGAGATGCTCGGCACCACGCAGGGCTTCCTCCGCGCCATCGGCGAAGCCCGCCTCATCACCCCGCTGCGCTCCGCAGGCGGCCACCGCCGCTACTCCCGCTATCAGTTGCGGATAGCCGCCCGCGCCCGGGAACTCGTCGACCACGGGACCCCCATCGAGGCCGCCTGCCGCATCATCATCCTCGAAGACCAACTCGAAGAAGCCCAGCGCCTCAACGCCGAACACCGCCGCCCCGCAACCCCGCACCCGGCCAGCGTCTGACCCGCCCTCTTCCGCCGAATTCAAGAATATGAACGCATGATCGCCGAGGATGCCCAGCCGCCGCTACGCGGACGGGAGTTCGACTCCCGCCCCCGCACTCTGCCCGACACCCTGCGCACAACCGCGACGGATGCGTCTGCCGGCGCGACCGGCCAACTGCCTTCCAGGCAGGCAGCCGTTGGCCTGGAAGGCGGGGTGGACCGTGCGGCGGCTGCGCTGAAGCCCAGGATGCGTGGGTGGCTGCACGCCGGCGTGTTCCCCCTCGCGCTGGTCGGCGGGATCCTCCTGATCGCCGTCTCGCGCTCGGCGGCGGCGGTGGCGGCCTGCTCGGTGTACGCGCTGTCGGCCTGCCTGCTGTTCGGTACCAGCGCGGTCTACCACCGCGGCACCTGGGGCCCGCGTGGGGAGGCGGTCCTGCGGCGGCTGGACCACGCGAACATCTTCCTGATCATCGCCGGCACCTACACCCCGCTGGCGGTACTGCTGCTGCCCGCGAGCCAGCAGCGGGTGCTGCTGGCCGCGGTGTGGGCAGGTGCTCTGGTCGGCATCGCCTTCCGCGTCCTGTGGATCGGCGCTCCCCGCTGGCTGTACACCCCGTGCTACATCGTCCTGGGCTGGGTGGCCGTCTTCTACCTGCCGGACTTCGCCCGCGCCGGCGGCATCGCGGTAGTCGTACTCGTCATTGCCGGCGGCCTGCTCTACACAGCGGGCGCCGTCGTCTACGGACTCAAACGCCCCGACCCCTCACCGGCCTGGTTCGGCTTCCACGAGGTCTTCCACGCCCTGACCATCGCCGCCTTCACCGCGCACTACACGGCCATCCTCCTGGCAGCCACATGACCGCGGCCGAGGCGTGCCGGAGCGCAGGATTCGGAGGGCCCTGACCGCACAGGATCCGAGAGGGGCTGGTGGGCGCGGCGTGCCCCGGGTCCCGTGGTGCAATGTGACTTGTCCGGTATCGGGCTCGGCAAGCTCTTTCGCGCACCCCGGGCGGAGGCTTGAGCGTCATCAAGCAGTGTGACCGCAAGAGGGCCGGACGGCGGGCGGGCTGCTCGTCTTCCCGGAGGCGACAGTGGCCGGGGCAGGGCAATGACGTTGGCGGGGACGCCGCATCCCCGACGGCGGCGGCCACGTTCCCGGCCCTCGTCACGGGCCGGATGGAAGGCATCGGAGACCGTCTCCGCGGCGCCGGAGATCGGCCAGCACGGCCTGGAGATCGTCAAGGCCGTCACCGAGGACCTCCAGCAGCGACATCCCCCACCACTAACAGACAGGTCGGCTCTGGGCTCGCGGGGGCGCCATGGCTGTGCCTTCCCTGGCGTGTCCTGCGCCGAAACGGGCAGTCGGTCGGCATCAAGAATGCAATGTCCGTGTTGTGGCACGCAGTGAACCGTCTAGACCGCCCAGGAGTTTCCCCATGATGATCGTCGGCGTGATCGCCTTCTGTGTAGTCCTCGCGATACTCGCTTTCGTCGTCCCGCGACTGAGCCGGCACCCCCAGAACGGCGCCCAGCGCACCCTGGGCCTGGGGGCCCAGGCAGGTTCCAAGGCCCCCGGTCCGCTGGGGCGCCTGCTGAGCAAGCCCTTCCAATCCAGTTCGCGGGCCGTGGGCCGCAGCGGTTCCGCCGGCCGCCGGGCGCGTCGACGCCTGCCGTTCTGACGGTCGGCTGCGATGTTCCGACGGCAGCAGGTGAGAGCCCGGCGATGACCTGCTGGCATGACATGTCGGCGGCGTGCGACCCCGGTTCCTCCTACCGGAAGCTGGGCGAAGAGGGCTTGGTCGGCGAGGCAGGCCTGGCCGGCGAGTCCTATACGCGACGTGCGTTGCGACGGGCCGGTGGCAGGATCGCTATGTGTAGCGGCCTAGGCCGTTTCGTTTGGATCACCTGGCGGACCAGAGGAAGATGCCCGCGACGTGCAGTCCAGCCAAGTAGACAGTCGCTGTCTTCTCGTAGCGGGTGGCGATGCCTCGCCATTGCTTCAAGCGGTTGATGCAGCGTTCGGCGGTGTTGCGCTGCTTGTACGCCTCGCGGTCGAAGGCCGGTGGCCTGCCGCCCCGGGTGCCGCGCCGCAGGCGGTGGCCGCGCTGGTCGGTGGGAACGGGGATGACCGCTCGAATCCCGCGCTTGCGCAGGTGCTCGCGGATCGCGCGGGAGGAGTACGCCTTGTCGGCCAGGACCATGTCTGGCCTGGTGCGGGCCGTCCTCGCCGCCTGCTTGTCACCAACGACAGAACCGGCAGGGTTGTTGTCACCGGCCTCGCTGCTCCTTCGACGCGCTGGGATGAGTGCGGGTCAGGCCGTTCGCTCTCCTTCGGCGCTGGGCCGATGTGCGGCAGGGCTCCTGGCTGAGGCGATGTCGTCGCGGAGCAGGCTGTAGCGCACGACGTCCCGCCACTGCCCGTCCCGGAACACGGTGCTGCGCAGCACGCCCTCGCGGGTGAAGCCGGACTTCTCCAGTGCGCGCTGCTCAGCGATGTTCCCCGTCTCGGTGTCCGCCTCGAGTCTGACCACCGGTGTGTGCGCGAACAGATACCGCGTCAGCAGCCGCTGGGCCTGCGTGCCGACACCCCGGCCCCGGGCTTCTGACAGCAACTGGGCTCCGATGTTCCAGCAGTAGGAGCTCCTCGAGGTCACGACCTTCCGCCATGCCACGAAGCCGAGCCGGTCGGCGCCGGTTACCACCATCAGCTGACCGCCCTCATCGCTCAGCATGCCGTCCTGCGCCCAGCGCCGCCGCCAGCGCCCCGGATCTGACCAGCCCAGCCACTGGAAGGGCCCGGTCGCCTCCGGATCTGTCAGGAACCGCTCAAGCACCGGAAGATCATCCTCGGCCACTGGACGCAATATCACGGCATCGTCGCTCATCGAGTCACTCTAGGACGTGCCGACGATCTTGGTGCCAACAATCCTGCTGATGTGCCAACTATCGTGCTTCGGCACACGACCGGCAGGCACAGGCACCACCATCGGGCCGGGGTCAGTAGTCGAGGTCGAGGTAGTCGATGTCGTTGAGAGTGACATCGGAGAGTCCTGTAGCGCGGCCTCCGCCGTCTTGGAAGTAGATCTCTTTGAACCCTTCGGCGATGATCTGGCGCATTTCCTGGTCGTTGGCGCCCTGGGCGCGGGCGTCGAAGAGGCGTTGTGCGTAGGCCGGGGGGAGGTGCACGGTGAGGCGGCGGAAGCGTCCGTCGTCGGTGGTGCCGACGGGTGCGGTGTACCCGAACCGGGCCCTCGTCTCCACGGTGATCCCGGTCGCGGTAGCCGCCTGCTTCTGCCGACGCTTGCGTACCTGTGGCTGCCAGCGGCCCCGTACCGCGTCGTTGATCTTCGCCGCGACGTCGGCGCGGGCGTGCTTGCGGGCACCGCGCCGGTATCGGTTCACCGAGTCGGCGGTGACCCCGATCTCCCGCGCGACGGCCTTCGCGCTGCCCAACTGCTTGAGCAGGTACCCGATCTGACCCTTCAACGTCTTCGGCGGCTCCCGGGTGAACGACTCCCGGTCGGCCCGCTCGATCGCGTCGTCGATCTCGCCCACCGGTTACTCCCCTTCGTCGAGGACGGCGTCGCCGCCCTTGATGTGGCGGGCGGGGTTGTAGCCCTGTTCCATCAGGTCGACCGCCCACAGCATCGGCTGGACGCCTTCCAGCTTCGCCAGACCCGGCGTGGGCCCGAGGCGGAACCCACCGGGCTGCGGCTTGCCGGACGCGGCATACGGCAGGAAGTCCAACGGCGAGGGGCCGGGGCTGGGGTAGACGACGCAGTCGGACAACACGGCGAGCGGGTACAAGCCCGTCAACTTGACCATGTTGGTGAGCTTGCGGTGCATGTTGACCCGCGCCTTGGAGATGACGGCGGCACGGATGTCGGGGCGCCAGGTCGGCCGCTGGAGGGCCGGCCACGGCTCGCCCTCCTTGTACTTCTTGCCCTGGGGGCGCTCGCGCAGCTTGCCGATGCCGCCCTTGACGGTGGCCTTGATGGCGGCGAGGACGGCCGCCATCGCGGGGTCGGCGTCCTTGTGCCGCTCCATGGCGGCGAGGAACTCCACGTCCGTGAGGTCTTTGGTGACGCCGAGGTCGGCGAGGGTGTCGACGTACGCGGTCTTGAGCCGGTCGTGCCACGGATCGAGGTACGCGCCGGTCTCGCGGCGCAGGTACGCCTCCAGCGGAGCGACGTTGTAGCCGAGCTCCTGGGCGTAGGCGACGGTGTGCGTCTGATACCAGGCAGGTCCCGTCGGCCGCGTGCCGTCCGGCGTGAACGGCGAGGGCAGGCGCGGGTCCACCTCGATGCGGGAGAGGTCGACCAGCCAGGAGCCGGGGATCTTCGGGTTGAACGCCGGGGCGTGGAAGTGGTCGGGCGCGCTGAGGCCGACGACCAGGCGGGCCGCGGCGGCGAGGAACGCCGTGTTCAGGTCGAGCCCGACCGCGTACGGCAGCGTGCACTCCTCATCCGTCAGCAGGCTGACGTCACGCACCCACTGGTAGGCCTCCTCGTTCAGGAACCCTCCGCTCCAGCCGGAGTCCACGACGACAGGGTGTTCGGGGGTTGCCTCCGGCGGCGCCGGGTCCATCGGGTCCGTGCCGAGCGAGCCGGGATTGTGGCCGGGCACCCAGTTCCCGGTCGTGGGGTCCTGCACGGCGCGGGTGGGCGGGCGCAGCGCGGTCATGAGCTCAAGGCCCGATACGGCCGTGGACCCGCGCGGGGTGATGACGCGGGTCGCGTAGACGCCGAGGACGCGGGCGACGTCGGCCGGCTCCATCCCCGTCACGCCGGGCCAGGACCGCTCATCGAGAGCGTCCCAGGACAGGATCGCCAGCTGCACGCACTGCCGCTGCGTACCGGCGGCCTTGCGGTAGATCCTTGCCCACGGGCCGAATCCGCGCTGCGTGAGGCGCCACTTCGCCTTCACCACCTGCTTGACCACCGGATGATCCTCCGGCAGCCGCAGGGAACGGCGCTGCTCGTGGCCTTCGAGGCGCTCCGGGAGGCCGAGTTTCACGGCAGCGGCCGCGGTGAGGACGATCAGCGGGTCACTGTCTTTGCCGTTGCGGTGCAGGCGCGGCGCGCCGAGGCCGGACTCGTGCAGCGTCCACTCCACCAGCTCCACGACAGTGGTCGCGGGGCAGTCGAGCACGATGCCGCCGACGCCGTACGCGCAGCCGTCACCGTCCAGCACCGCCAGCGGACCGTGCGGGAAGCGCGGATCGACGGCGGACTGCGCCGCCTTCCTCGCGGCCGGACGGCGCGACGCCGCGGCGGGCCGCGGGACGGGACGCGCCGACTCTGCAGCTGCAATGCCGGGACCCTGGGGAGGGTCTGCCTCCACCCCGGACGTCACCGGTTCGGTGGCCGCCGCTACCGTCGCGGCAGCCGAGGCGGCTTGGGGGGTGGGGTACTTCGCCGCCCACCCGTTCAGCAGCCGCTGATAAGCATCCAGGCGCGGTGATTTCGGCTCGCTGCGGCCGTTCTCCCAGTTCTTCACCGACTGGGTCGTCGTCTTCAACGCGGTAGCGAGGCGGGCCTGGGTGATGCCGGCAGCCTCACGCAGCCGGGCACGCTCCGCCGGAGGCGGCAGGTGCGGCTCCTCGTTCAGCAGAGCGTCGACGGACGCAAACAGCTCTTCCTCGGATGCCATGACTGCACCTTCACTCAGGAAAGAAACCTAACTTAACTACAAACTTACCCCGTCCTTTAGTCCTTGCCGCGCCCATTCCAGCCCAAGGACAGCAGTTTCCAAAGCTTGTCGCCAGTGAGCTTCGCGCGCCTGCTCTGCTGTTCGAGAAGGACACCCCGAGCTTGTCCAACCGCTCGACGGGGGTCCTGGGGACCCCAATGAGCCCGTGCGGGCCTGTACTGGGCCCAGGGCCGCCGCGCTCGACGGGACGACGGGCGTGCCCACCGCTTCGGGATGTGACCAGGATCGAGCGGATCATGGCGGCGCAGCATGGCGGCGCAGTTCAGGCCCTGGCACAGGGCGATGAGCTTGTGCACCCCGGCACCCCGCCGTGCCTTCCATGGCGTTTCACCGCTTGCACTATGTCGTACCGGTAGCTGGACCTATACACCCCACACCCCGCGCGTCCATGACAAAAGCGAAGATTTGCGTGTTCTGCTGCATTTTGTGGTTATCCGGATAGGGGGCGCATGGAAAGAGAAGCGCGATGATCAACAGAGCAGACGAACGGTTGTGGACTCGGAAGGTAACCGGTAATCACACAGGGAAGTGGGAGGAGAGATGATCACGCGAGAGCAGATCCCGACAGTGCTGGATCATCCGGTCTACGACGCCGAGGGCCACAAGATCGGCGACGCCAAGCACGTCTTCCTCGACGATGTCACCGGTCGTCCCGAGTGGGTGAGCGTCAAAACGGGCCTGTTCGGCACCAGTGAGTCCTTCGTACCCATCCAGGACGCCGCAGTGGTCGAGGACCACCTGGAAGTGCCCTACTCCAAGGACAAGGTCAAAGACGCGCCTCACATCGACGTCGACGCAGGCGGCCACCTGTCCGTACAGGAGGAGCACCACCTGTACGAGTATTACGGCCTTGCCTGGGACACCGCCTGGCAGCAAGCCAATCAGCCGGGTGAAGGCGGCTGGGCTCATGCCGGCGCCACGACTTCTCCCGACACCACTACTGCCGGCGCGCGGGAAAGCCGCTACGAGGACACCACCGCGTCGGGCATCGCCCGCAGCGGCGAAGAGCACCCCGACACTGCCACCCCGCAGAGCGGCTATGACGACACCACCGCGTCGGGCATCGCCCGCAGCGGCAAGGAGCAGGAGGAAGAGACCGTCTCCGCCGACTCCGACAGCCCCAGGGACCGCGAGGCATCGACGAGAGTCGACGAGCCGAGGCGCCACACTGAACGCGGAGAGGCCGAACGGGCCAAGTTGCGCCAGTACTACATCACCGAAGAACAGCAAGGCCGCTCAGATATGCCGTGAAGGATTCGGTGCGCACCGCAACGAGATGCGCAAGAAGCTGATCCCCCGGACCGCGGGCCCGGGGGATCAGTCATGACTCCCCTGCCGTCACACGGCGTGCGGCGGCAGCACAGCATCGACGGAAGCCGACGACGGCGTCCGCCTTGACCGACGGCGAGTCGATCACCCCCGCCGACGGCTCGGCATCCCGGCCCAGCCTCTCGCGCACCCGCGCGCGCAGCCGGTCGTGTGACTCCCTCACCAGCGCATGGTCGCGCCAGCGGCGGAAGAACGCGTACACCCCGGTCCCACGGCGGGAAGTCGGCAGGTATCGCCCGCCACTTGTCGCCGTTGTCCACGAGATAGCGGATCGCGTCCAGCACCGCGCGGTGGCAGTGTCCTTCCGGCCGGCCGTCCCGCCCGCGCATCCAGGCACCGGCAGCAGCGGCCGGACCTCAGTCCACTCCATGTCCGCATGTCCGTCGGGTACCGGCGCTGCCGTTCGGGGCGGTCAGCCGCGTTGCCGTACGTGTGCGCGAGGCAATCACACGTTGGGGCGGCCGAGTTGGACTGCCCGGCCATCGACACGGAAGACTGCGGCACAGGGGCCTCCTGGTGCTCTATGGATTCGACACCCACGAGCTGTTCAGGAGGCCCTGTCCTCATGCTGTGACCACGGCAGGATCACCCGACCGGGAATCCCCGTTCGACCACCATCGCCCAAGATCGAAAAGACAACAGCTACTGAAGGACCTCAGTCGTCGGCTCCGCTGAGTTGTTGGACGAGTCCGATGAACTGTGCTGCGGTGGAGTGGCTGTAAAACTGCCTGGGTGAGATCTTGGGTAGGTTCTGGTCCCGCATCTCGGCGAGAACTCGGGTGACAAGAAGTGAGTTGCCGCCGAGGGTGAAGAAGTTGTCCTGGAGGTTCACCGGGGTGTTGAGCTGCTTGCTCCAGATGCCCAGGACGGTGTCGGCGACGGTACCGGTGGCGGGCTTTGGGGCGTCGAGCGGCTCAGTCGGCACGGTACGCGGGTCGGGCAGTTGAGTGGTGTCGGGTTTCCCGTTGATGGTCAGCGGGATTTCGGTGACCTGGGTGATCGTCGCAGGCGTCATGTAGTCGGGAAGTGTGGTTTTGGCGTGCGCGAATACGTGTGCGCGATCGGCGGCACCCTCCAGGACGACGTAGGCGTCGATCCTACTGCTGGCGGGGTCGTCGGGTTGGTCGCGGTTGACGACGACGGCCGCTGCGGTCACGTGGGGTGCGCCCAGCAGCACGGTGCGGATCTCGTCGAGTTCGATGCGGTGTCCGCGGATCTTGACCTGGTTGTCGAGCCGGCCCAGGTGGTCCAGACGCCCGTCGGGGTGCAGCCTGCCCTTGTCACCGCTGCGGTAGATCCGTTCGCCTGTGGATTCGTCGAGGATGAACCGTTGCTGGGTCAGTTCGTGCCGACCGAGGTATTCGCCGGCTACTCCGGCGCCGCCGACGTAGATCTCGCCGGAGGGGCCGGGCGGCAGGACCCGTCCTTGTCCGTCGCGTATGGACACCGTCCACCCCGGTATCGGACGGCCGACCGATCGCGAGCCGGTGACGACATCGTGCGGGGTGATCGTCTGGGCGGTGACGTGCACGGTCGTTTCGGTGATGCCGAACATGTTGACCACTCGGCAGTCGGATGCCGGATGCCGGGTGAACCAAGGCGCGAGCATGCGCACGTCCAGCGGTTCGCCGCCGAAGATGACCAGTCGCAGGGCCAGGTCCCCGCGGACGCGCCGGTCGGTGCGGATGAGCTGCGCGAACGCGGACGGCGTCTGGTTGAGCACGGTGACGCGCTGCCCGGCCAGCAGGGCGTAGAACTCCTCGGTGTCGCGGGTGGTCCAGTAGGGCACCACGACCAGGCGTCCGCCGGTGAGCAGGCACCCCCAGATCTCCCAGACGGAGAAGTCGAAGGCGCTGGAATGGAACAGCGTCCAGGTGTCGTCGGGGCCCAGGGCGAAATCCCCGGTGGTGGCGTGCAGCAGCGCCAGCACGTTGCGGTGCGGCACCACCACGCCCTTGGGCGTGCCGGTCGAACCGGAGGTGTAGATCACATAGGCGGGGTTCTCGCCGCCGTCGTCGGCTCGTGCACCGGCCTCCGTCCGGCCTGCTGCCAGTCGGGTCAGTTCGCCCGGGGACAGCAGCCGGGTGCCGGGGACCGCGGGGAAGTCCGGTGCGGAGGTGATGATGACGGGCATGCCCGCGTCACGGACGGTGAAGCTCAGGCGCTGCTCCGGATAGCGGGGATCCATCGGCACATACGCACAGTCCGCCTTGAGCACGCCGAGCAGAGTGACCACCAGGTCGGCGTCTCGCTCCAGGCAGACACCGATCCGGCTGCCCGGTGCGATGTCCAGCGCACGCAGGCCCGCAGCTACCGCTTCCGCCCGCTCGTCCAACTGCCGGTAGGTCAGCTGCTCCTCGCCAGCCAGCAGGGCCACGGCCTGCGGCTGCTTGGCGGCCATCTCCTCGAAGGCGCGGTCGATCCGCCCCCGCGCGGGGGCGCCGTCGCCTGCTTCGCCCGCCCGCAGGACTGCCGCCCGTTCGGCTTGCGACAGCAGTTCCAGCTCGGACAGCGGCCGCTGCGCCGCGCTGTTCGCCAGTTGCCCGGCCAGGTGAGCCACGTGTGTGCTGAACTGCCGCGCGATGGAGGCGTCCACCATGCCCTGGTCGAAGTGGCAGGTCGCTCGTGCCGAACCGGGGTCGAGCTGGACGGTGAGCGGGAAGACCGGCGCCAGGCAGGCCGTATAGCTCCCCTCCTCGAACGCCGGGCTCAGGACCACCCCGGCCGACGGCGCGTGGGGGGTGACCGGTGCCTGGTCGAAGCGGTGCAGAAAGTCCGCGACCGAAGCCTGCGCAGGCTCCTCCAGCGGGTAGGCGCTGATGCGTTCGGCTGTGCCGTCGCTCAGGTCCAGCACGCCCAGTTCCGTCCGGTCCTCCCCGCTGTACCGGCTCACGGCCAGGGCGATCGCCGGCAGCAGGAACGATTCACCTTGCCCGGTGAGGTCGATCTGCACCCGGCCAGCGACCCCGCGCAGGTCCGGATCGCCCAGACCCCAATCGAGGCGTCCGCGGTGCGCGAGGCCGGGCCGGGGGGCGGCGGGCCACGCCGGTACGGCGTCGCCTGACCCGTCCAGCAGCAGCCGGGCGATCCGCCGCAGCGCGGCCGGCGGGATCACCGCGCGGACCGCCACCAGAACCAGGTCCGTCGTTCCGTCAAGGTAGTTCAGGGCCACGGCCCGCAGGGGAGGGCCGTCCTGGTGGATCGGCCGCAGGGACTCGGCACGCCTGCGGTCCTGGCCGGCCGGCTCGTCGGCGTCGGCCGGCACCGGGGTCTGCCAGACCTGGACCGGATCGGGCAGCGCCTCGGACAGCAGGCGCTGCGGATCGGCTGTGCCGGGCAGCCGCAGGACGAGGCTGTGACATCCAGCGGCCAGTTCATCGATCGTCGGTGTCGTCACGGTTGGGACCTCCTGGTCATCGGGACGTGAAGCCGCCGTCCACGGTCAGCACGGTGCCAGTGACCTGGCGGGAGTCGTCCTCCGCGAGCCACAGTGCCGCGTTCGCGATGTCGGACGGTTCGATCAGCGCGTTCATCGGCTGGTCCCGTACGAAGATCTGTTCGTGCTCGGCGACCGGGACCTCCAGCGACCGGGCGATCTCGGCGAGCATCCGCCCCTCCATCACCGGCTCGTCACGGACCGAGCCGGGGCACAGGGCATTCACCCGGACCCGCATCGGGGCGTAGTCCAGGGCCGCGGCCTTGGTCAGTCCGATCAGCCCGTGCTTGGCCGCGACATAGCTCGCGAAATGCCGGTATCCGACCGTGCCCGCGGTCGAGGACACGTTGATGATGCTGCCGGACCTGCGCTGGACCATCACCGGTGCGACCGACTTCATCATCCGCCAGGCGCCGGAGAGGTCGATGTCGAGCATGAGCGACCACTCCTCCTCGGTGATGTCGTGGGCGATCTTCCCGGAGGGCGAGGCGATTCCGGCGTTGTTGACCAGCACGTCCACCGTGCCGAACCGGTCCAGCGCCTGCTCGACCGCCAGCGCGCACTGCTGGGCGTCGCGTACGTCGACGGCGGCCGTCACGGTCGCGGCGCCCGCGCGCCGGCACTGATCCGCGGTGTGTTCCAGCTGGCCGGCGGATCCGAGCGGGTAGGGCACGCCGGCCAGGTCCTGCGTGATGTCCAGCAGCAGCAGGTCGGCTCCCTCCTCGGCGAACCTGAGCGCGCAGGCCCGGCCCAGGCCGCGGGCCGCGCCGGTGATGATCACGGTCTTGCCGGTCAGTCGCATGCCGGGCTCCCGGCTACCGTCCGCAGCACCCGCTCGGCCTCGTCGACCAGGTACATGTGGCCACCGGGCAGTTCCTGGTAGGTGAACGGACCCCGCGTCACCTCGGCCCACTGCTCGGCCTGCTCCCGGGAGACGAGTTCGTCGTGCTCGCCGCGCAGCGCGGTGACCGGCACCGAGAGCGGCTCCGTGCCGGTCGCCCGGTAGTTCTCGTGCATCTCCACGTCGGCGCGCAGGATCGGGAGCAGGACCTCGACCATGTCGGGATCGTCGAACGCCTCGTGCCGGTAGCCGGCGAACCGCTGCACCCCGGCCAGGAACTCCTCGTCGGGCAGGCCGGTCGCCCGTTCGGTCCGTCCGTCGTGCGGCGCCGGTGATCCACTGACGAACAGGTGGCGCAGCCCGGGGTGGCCCGTCCGCTCCAGTTCCCTGGCGATCTCGTAGGCGAGCACTGCGCCGAGGCTGTGCCCGAACAGCGCGATGGCCGCCCCCTCTCCGGCAGCGGAGGCGATCTTAGGCGTCAGTTCGGCAACTGCGTCGGAAACTTTGGTGAAAGGATCGTCAAGAAATCGTTCCTCGCGGCCCGGTAGCTGGACCGGAAGTACCGTGACTTTGGGTATGTCTGTCTTTTCCCATTCCCGGAAGAAGGCGGCGCCACCGCCGGCGAAAGGCAGACAGGCGAGAAAGAGCTGCTGTGTAACCACGGTCCCCCAACTTTCTCATCGTTGACGACGGGGAGTGTAACCCAGGAGCCGCGGTAGTTGATCTTGCCTTGGAGTGGGCGGTGTTGTCACGGGTGCACGGTGTCCGAGAGGAGAGCCGGGCGTGAGCTATTGATTGATTTGATGGTGCCTCGTAGCCCAGTTGGTGACAGCACGGACCTGGCACGGTCAGCCTGCGCGGGCGTCCCTGTGTCCTCGGTGGGCCGGGGCCGGCGGTGCTGGTCCGAGCGGTTCTGTCCGACACCGGCCACGAGAAAACACTTATGCCCTTATGGATCGAACTCCGCACCAAATACAGACAAAGACCGACTGCCGGTCCTGCCCGCCCCTCCGTGGCCCGCCGCCGCCTCGACCGACTGTGGAGGCGTGCCTGAGCTAGGGTTTGACTGGACGTCAGACGTCTGACGGGTGGCGCCCGCACCAGCGAAGGTGATCTTGTAACCGTGGAGTCGGCGTCGTTATAGTCGCTGGCGTTGTGGATCACCACGCTTGCTGATCGAGAAAGTTGACGGGGAACATGAGACTGAGCGGTTTGATGGCTGCTTCATGCCGGGCGATATTCGCTGACCATGAAAACGGACGACGCCAGGATGTGATCCGGTGAGCGCTCGTCAGCCCGCAGCGACCGAGACCGAGCGAATTCTCGCCGAGATCTGGTGCGACGTCCTCGAGATAGACGACGTCGGAGTGACCGAAAACTTCTTCGAAGTCGGCGGATACTCGATGCTCATGCAGATGGTGCGCGCGCAGATCGAGGAGCGTCTCGGTATCCGGCCGACTCTGCCGCAGCTTTTCATCTACTCCACGATCCGGTCGTGCGCCGCCTTCCTCGACGGATCGACACCGGCGCAGGAACCGGTCGCGAACGCCCCGGAGAAGCCGGAGAAGGCCGAGGCGGCGACCTCTGCCGGCCCAGAGGCCGACTGGCGTGACACGGAAATCGCCGTCATCGGACTGGCCTGTCGTTTCGCGGACGCGGAGGGGCCCGACCAGTTCTGGGACAACCTCGTGTCCGGCGTGGACAGCATCAGCCGTTTCCCCAAGAAGAGCTTCGTCACTCCCGGCGGCAGCACGAAGGAATACGTCCCAGCGGGCGGACTGCTGAAGACACCGGAGTGGTTCGACGCGAGTTACTTCGGGTACACCCCGCGTGAGGCCCTGCTCATCGACCCCCAGCACCGGATCCTGCTGGAGTGCTCGCTGGAGGCGATCGAGGGCGCGGGTTACGACCCGGACCGATTCCCCGGACTGATCGGCATTTACGCCGGGTCCAGCCTGTCCACCTACACGGAGACAATGCGGGCCAGGCAGCAGGAAGACGCCACGATCACCAACTGGGACATTCTGACCGGCACCACCAGCGACTACCTGGCCAGTCGCGTCGCCTACAAGCTGGGTCTGCGGGGACCGACGACCAATGTGCAGGCGGCCTGCGCGACCTCGCTGTACGCCGTGCATTTCGCCGCCCGGGCACTGCTGTCCGGGGAATGCGACCTGGCACTGGCCGGCGGTACCTCGGTACGGTTGCCCGCCGCGCTGGACAACTACCGGGTCGGCGGAATTACCTCACCCAGCGGTACGTGCAGCCCGTTCGACGCGGCTGCCGACGGGGTGATCGGTGGCCAGGGGTGCGGCATGGTCGTGCTCAAGCGGCTGTCCGAGGCCATCGCCGACGGCGACCACATCCATGCTGTCCTGCGTGGTTCCGCAGTCAACAACGACGGCAGGGACCGTGCCGGGTTCACCGCCCCGGGAGTGCGCGGGCAGGTTGAGGTGATCCAGGCTGCCCAGCACGCCGCGGGTGTGACGCCTTCCTCCATCACCTACGTCGAGGCCCACGGCACCGGCACCCGAGTAGGGGACCCGATCGAGATCGCCGGGCTGAACCACGCCTTCGCCGACGGGGAGCCGCGTGAGCAGCCGTGCCTGCTCGGCTCGGTCAAGGCCAACATCGGGCACACCGATGCCGCCGCCGGCATCGCCGGGTTCATCAAGACGGTGCTCGCCGTGGAACGCGGGGTCATTCCTCCGAGCCTGAACTACAGCGAACCGAACCCGGACATCGACTTCGCGGCGGGCCCGTTCACCGTCGTGACCGAACCCACGCCGTGGGAGCCCACCGGGCTGCCGCGCCGGGCGGGCGTCACCGCGCGCGGCCTGGGCGGCGGCAACGCGCACGTCGTGCTGGAGCAGCCGCCGGCGCCGCGGGCCCGGGAACACAGCACGCAGGACCAGGTGCTGGTGCTGTCCGCTCACACGCCGGCCGCCCTTGACGAACTGACGGCACGTGTCGCCGGCCATCTGACGGATCACCCCGAGTCCGACCTGCGGGATGTGGCGTGGACGCTGCAAGTCGGCCGACGGCTGCACGGCCACCGCCGCTACGCGGTGGTGCGAGACACGCAGGACGCGCTGCAGGTGCTCGGCGGGAACGAGCCCGGTCGGCTGATCTCCGGTGACCACGCCCGGGACGGACGGGCTGTGGTCCTGCTGGTGTCCGAGACGGCCTCCTGGCAAGCGGTACAGCGTTGGACGGCGCTCGGCCTGAAGCCGGATCTCACCCTGACCCCGGACAGCAGCGACGCCCAGCTCCAGGGCGCGCTGGACACTCCGGGCCGGGTGTTCCTGGAGATCGGCGACTCGCGGCTTCTCGCACGGCTGCGGGAGCAGCCGCAGTGGACGCCGGACCACCTCGCCATCACGGTCACCGACCCGCTGGCAGCACTGGGCGAGCTCTTCCTCGCCGGGCTGCCGATCGACTGGGCGCAAGCCCACGCGGAGCAGCCGCGAAGGGTGGCCCTGCCCGGCTACCCGTTCCAGCGGCAGCGCTACCTGCTGGAGGCCGGGCCCACCGCACAGCCGTCGGCGCCCACCACACCCACCGCGGACGCCGCACCCACCGCCGACGCCGACGTGGACATCGAACAGACGGTGTCCAGGCTGTTCGGTCAGATGCTCGGCCTGCCCAACGTCGACCCGGACGAGAGCTTCTTCGACCTCGGCGGGGACTCGCTGGTCGCGCACGAACTGCTGGGCCAGCTCGAGCAACTGCTGCCGGTGGAAATGGAAATCCGCGCGATGTACCTCGCGCCGTCGGTGCGCGAACTCACCGCACTGATCGAAGAGCAGATGCGCGACGTCCCGGCGGCGCCTCGTGGCTGACATACGTGTGATCACACGCCCGGCACCGCATGCCTCCGTCGCCACCCTGTACTGCTTCCCGCACGCAGGCGGGGCGGGCGGGGAGTACGCGCGGTGGGTGGCACACACCCTCGGCTTGCGCCTGGCGGCCATCCAGCCACCTGGCAGGGCCCACGACCTCAAGCAACCGGCGCTGACCTCGATGCCGGAACTGGTCGGCGAGATCCTCGCGCAGGTGGAGTTCACCCCGCCGTTCGCCCTGTTCGGACACAGCCTGGGCGCGCTGGTCGCGTTCGAGGTGGCCCGGGCCCTGCAACCGAAGCCACTGCGGCTCTTCGTCTCGTCGTGTCCGGCCCCGCCACAGCTCACCAAGTCCCAGTCGCTGCACCTGCTCGACGACGCCGAGCTGCATGCCGAGATCGAACGGAACTGGGGCCCGCTGCCCGCGGCGACCACGTCCGACAAGGAACTGCTCACCGCCGCGCTGGCCTGCTACCGCGCCGATCTCCAGGTACTGGAAACCTACGAGTACGTGCCGGGCCCCCGGCTGCGCAGTCCCATCACCGCCATCGTCGGTGACGCGGAGCCGAACGGCGAGGCGTGGACGGCGGCATGGCGCGACCAGACCGACGGAGGCTTCGCGTCGTCCGTGCGGCCAGGAGGTCACTTCCACACGCGGCAGGACACCGAGGGCCTGGTCGGACTGCTCACCGACACGGTCCGGTCCGATCTGATCCGAGCCGTCCGGTCCGAGCCGTCCGATCTGACGCGAGCCGAGCGAGTCATGAACCGATGAGAGGCCCAGCAGGGGCCGTGAGCCGCTGCAACCGCCCTTGAACGGCGGTCGTTCCCGCAACGACCGCCCCGGCCAAGGGCATTCACCGCGATCCAGCTCGGGCAGGCACGTCGATCTGCCCGAGCTGGATCGCTTTCGGCAGGACGCCGGCGGCCCCTCTTCGGGGCGGACAACAAGCCGGCGTGGAAACAGAACACAGTGGAGGCATGCTGTGCACCGCAGCATCACCAGGACCTACCTCAAGCACTACGCGAACGTCCACAACGGAGTCGACGAGCTGATGCCGCTGACCGGCGCGCAGCGGAGGTTCCACCACTCCAGGTCCACCGACCCGCACGGCCGGGCGCAGATCCTGCCGGTCTTCCTGGAATTCCCGCCCGGCTTGTTGTCGGCCCACCGCCTGGAGCAGACAGCGCGATCGGTCCTGCTGAGGCATCCGGCCCTGCGCGGGGCCGCGGACACCGCCGGAGGGGTGCCGGTACTGCGGATAGACCCCCTTCCCGACTCCCCGATCGTGCGGGAGATCACAGCCCCGGACACCGAGCGCGCTCTGTGGGCCGCCCTGGACCACTGGCCCACCGGGCTGGGCTCGTTCCGGGTGCTCCTGGCCAGGGACGAGCGGCGGGATCTGTTGGCCATCGGCTTCGACCACCTGATCTGCGACGGCGAGTCCACCGGGCTGGTGCTGGACGAGCTGATGTCCGCCTACCACAGCCCGGCACACGAGCCGGACTCCGGGTCCGCCACCGCACTGCGCCGCTACCGCGAAGCAGTGGAGCAACAGCTGGACAGGGAGCACGAGGCCAGCGGGCCGGAGGCGCTGGAGCACTGGACAGCGCGGGTACGCGACGCGGGGCCCGGCCTGTGGGGCACGGGCATGTACGAACCCGGCCCCAGCGCCTCGGTCTGGCAGCACGTCACGTTGTCGGGACCGGCCGCGCTCCGGCCGTTCCCGGCGGTGCTGGCCGGCTGCCACGAGGCGCTCGCCCGGACGGCGGGAGCCGCACCGGTCGCCTATACCTGGGGCGGCCAGGACGGGGCGGGCGTGGTCGGGTGCTTCATCAACACGGTGCTGGCCCACCCGCAGCACAACGGCATCCGCGAGAGCTGGCTGGAGGACCTCGAATTCATCGACACCCCGTTCGACGAAGTCGTCCGGGCGGCCAGGGCGTGCCAGGCGCCGTGGACCGGCCACCTCGATCTGGTGCTGACCCTCATCGACCGCACACGCCGCCCGGCGCCGATACTGGAGGGCGAGCCCGGCCGGTTCCTCTATGTGTCGGGCCACAGGGCCCACGAGCCAGTGGTCGTTTCGGCCCTCCACGACGGTGAGGAGTTGTCGCTGCGCATCGACCACGATCCCGCGATCGTGCCCGGTGCCGCCGCGACCGCGCTCGCCGACGCACTGCGCGAATCCCTTGCGGACAGCGGCCAGGACGCGCGCTGAAGAGTTCGGCCAGGGGGCTTCGGAGAGGCGGTGACGGTGTGGGCCGCAAGCGGGACGAACGCCTGATGCGCCGGAACGGCTGCGGGGCACCGGCCTGACGACGATCTCCACCGGCGAGGGCTCCTGCCCCCTCTGGAACACGCCCTCGCGTCCCGCGAGGTGGGCAACGAACCGAGCAGCGCCTCTCACACAGCCCGGGAACCTCAGTCCGCGACTACGCGCGCCGCCGGGTCTCCTCGGCCTCCCGCGCGATGACCCACGTCATGGTCCGTCGTCTCACCGGCGTCGGCCCGTTCCGGGGGACAGGACCGGCTCGTTCAGGGCCTGCGGGAAGCGGGTCAGCACGTCGGCGAACTCGGCAGCCAGTTCCTGGGCGTGAGAGGCGCTGAGCTGGTCTCCGCGATAGGCCATCAGCGCGATCAGCCGGCCGTCTCGTTGCGCCATCGTCACTGTCAGGCCGAACTTGGCGTAGTTGCTGCGCAGCGAGTCGTCCAGAACCGGTGTCAGCCGCGTGCCGTCCAGATCGGCGGCGTGGTCGTCCAGCAGGTTCATGTTCAACGTGACGTTGGTGTAGGGGGTGCGTCCGAAGCGCCGGGGCGGCTTCAGCCGGGCGACCACATCGTCGAACTCGACGCTCTGGTGCTCCAGCGCGTCCAGGGCCTGGTCGCGCATCTGCATCAACGCGTCCAGCAGCGTGCTGTCCGAGGTCACCCGGGAGCGCAGCACCACGGTGTTCAGGCACGGACCGAGCAGTTCGGCGAACGGGGGCTCGTCCCGGTTCGCCGTCGGGGAACCGAAGGTGACGTCATCCAGGCCGGCCCACCGGTGCATGGTCACCGCCAGGGCGGTGGCGGCCACCATGAACCAGCTGACGCGGCGCTCGGACTGCACTTTCTGAAGCGAGTCCAGCAGCCCTGCGGGCAGCGAGACCTGGAACGCCCCGTTCGGCTCCGGTCGCTCCGGTACGGGCAGTGGTGTGTCCGGGGACGCTCCCCGCAGCGTGGACTCCCAGTACAGCAGGTCGGTGTTCCAGGCGTCGGTATCACGCTGACGCTGCTGGAAGGCGGCGAACTCCCGGTACTGGACGACCGGTCGCGGCCTGTCCGGCGTGGTGTAGTGGCGGTCGAGTTCCGCGAGCAGGAGGGGGACCGACTCCCCGTCGATGACCAGGTGATGCAGGCACAGCAGCAGCACCTGCCGATCGTCGCCCAGCTCGCCGAGGGCGGCGCGCAGCAGTTGTCCGGATTCGAGGTCGAACGGCCGGCGGACGCCGGCGTCCAGCCAGTCCATCATGCCGTCGGGAGCCTCGCGCAGGTCGAGTACCTCCAGCTCCGGCAGCCACGGTTCACGCAGCCTCACCGACAGCCCGTTGTCGTCTTCGATGAAACGGGTGCGGAGTATCTCGTGCGCGGCCACCAGGCGGCCCAGCGCGGCGCGCAGCCGACCGGGGTCCAGGCGGCCCGCCACCTCCCAGGCGAGCGGCACGTGGTTGCGCACGTCAGGATCGATCAACTCGGCGAGCCAAATGCGCCGTTGGAAAGCGGACATCGCCAGGGGCGCATCTGCGGCGGCGGCATCGGGCGGCGACATCCTCGACACGGAGTCCATGAGCGCGGCTTCTCCTCATTTCGCGGCGTGAGATGCCTGCGCAGACACCCTGTCCACAGGCCGGTCCGCAAGGGCACGCGGCCCCGGACAGACGTTCTCGGCGGCGGTGCAACCCTGCGCGATCAGGGGATCCCCCCGAACCTGTGATCATGTTACAACCCGGCTGCGAGCTGGGCATTGCTGTGTGCGACACGAAGGCCGCCAACGACCGGCCAGCCAGGAGCTTTTGATGATCGTTTATTGACTAGGTCTCTCCTGCTGTGATCCGATCGAGTGTCTTTGACTGATCCACTTTGAGTGATCCACCCGCGGGGGATGAGCATGTCGGACGAGGGTTTGTTACACGCCCAGGTTCTCGGTGGAGCGCAGGCGGCTACGGCCTGGCTCGACAGTGACGGCACGTCGCTGACCTACCAGGAGCTGGAGGAGCGGTCGGGGCGGCTGGCGAGACGGCTGGCCGAAGTGGGCGCGGGCCCTGGTGAGCGGGTCGCGCTGTTCCTGGAGCGCGGAGCCGACATGGCCGTCGCGATGCTGGGTGCGCTGCGGGCCGGCGCGGCGTTCGTACCGCTGAGTCTGGCGGAACCCGCTCCTCGGCTGGCACGGATACTGACGGACTGCGCGCCGGCCGCGGTGCTGGTGCACGACGCGACCGCGGCCCGGTTCCGGCACGACGGTGTCCGCACACTCGGCGTGGACGCGGACGGGGACGCGGACGGGGAGCACGGACCGGCCGTGGCCGGCTCCCCAGAGGATGCCGCTTACGTCATCTACACCTCGGGCTCGTCCGGCGCGCCCAAGGGCGTGGTCGTCGAACACCGCAACCTGACGCCGCATCTGGACTGGCTCGCCGAGCGGCTGCCGCTCGGGCCGGGTGACCGGCTGTTGCAGGTGGCGCCCTACACGTTCGACGCCTCGCTGACCGACTTCTTCTGGCCGCTCCGGGCGGGTGCCACGGTGGTCTCGGTCGCCGAGGGCGACCATCTGGACCCGCTCGCCATCGCCACCGCGCTGGTCGAGCAGGAGATCACCGCGGTCCGGCTCCCCCCGGCGATTCTGCCGTTGCTGCTCGACGAGCCGCGCTTGAGGGAAGCCCGCAGCCTGCGGTACCTGATCAGCGGCGGGGACCGGCTGCCGACGTCAACGGCACGCCGGATCGCCGAACTGCTGCCCGCGGTACGGGTGTTCAACCGGTACGGGCCGACCGAGGCCGCCGTAGCGGTCACGTACCACGAGTTCGACGCCGGCACGGACACCAGGCCGGATGTGCCGATCGGCCTGGGTGTCACCGGGGCCGAGCTGCATGTTTCGCCGGACGGGGAACTGCTGATCGGTGGCGCGTGCGTGGCGCGCGGTTACCTGGGCGATGCCGCGCTGACGGCGGAACGCTTCGCCTGGCTGCCGGACCTGGGCAGGGTGTTCCGCTCCGGAGACCGTGTCCTGAAGAATGCCGCGGGCGTGTTCGAGTTCCTGGGCAGGGATGACGAGCAGGTTCAGATCAACGGGCACCGGGTGGAGATCGGCGAGGTGCAGTCGGCTCTGCGCACGCATCCGCACGTCGTGGACTGCGTGCTCCTGCCGCAGGAGCAGGCCCTGGCCGGGTATGTGGTGGCCGAGGCCGGCCCGCGGTCGGCCGATGAGATCCACGAGTATCTGCGCGCCAGGCTGCCTAGCCACATGGTGCCCAACGTCATCACGTTCGTGGACCGGTTGCCGATGACCGAGCGGGGCAAGGTAGATCTCGCGGCCCTGCGCGCCCTGCACGCCTCGCCCGCCGCGGACCCGGTGCCTGCCGCGGACCCGGTGCCTGCCGCGGACCCGGTGCGGGAGGTGGTCGTACGGGTGTGGTCCGAGCTTCTGGGCGGTATCGAACTGCGGGAAGACGACGACTTCTTCGAGCGCGGCGGGCATTCGCTGCTCGCAGTGCAGGCGGCAGGCCGGATCCGCAAGGCGCTGGGCCACCGCATACCCCCGCGGATCATGTTCGAGAAGACGACCCTGGGCGAGTTCACCGAGGCGGTCACGGAGATCGTCTCCCCGGCCGCCGGGTGATGGTGTCCTCGGGGGCTCGGTGGGCTGCCGGTTGTACGTCTGGGATCGGGGTCGAGGCACGGGCGGCGAGCGGGTGTTCCGTTCCCGGTCCGCGCCTGGGCCGGAGAGAGAGTTTCTGTGCCGACTGAGCTGAGTTCCGAGGCCGCCGAGACCACTGACAAGAGGTCCATGCGGTACGCACTGCTGATCTCGCTGGCCACGGGGATCGGTTATCTGCCGTTCGCCCTGACGATTCCGATTCTGCCCGGTCACGTGACGGACCGGCTGCACGGCGGTCCGGCGGACGTCGGTGCGGTCGTCAGCAGTTATGCGGTGACGTCGCTGCTGTCGCGGCCGGTGTCGGGCGCTTTGATGAACCGTCTCGGCACCCGGGCCCTTTCCATCGGCGGCGCGGTGCTGACGGCGCTGGCCACGGTGTGCTGCCCGCTGGCCGGGTCGATCGGCCAACTGGTGCTCCTGCGCTTGGTGGTGGGTGTCGGTATGGGAGTGATGCAGGCCGCGACCGGGGTCTGGCCGGTGCAGCTGGTCGCCAAGGACCGGCAGAACTGGGCGTTGGGGCTGGGCGGTACGGTCAACTACCTGGCCCTGGGGCTGGGCGCTCCGCTGGGCACTCTGCTCGCCGGCTGGACCGGCACGGCAGAGACATTCGTGATCGCCGGGCTGGTCACCCTGATCGTCATCCCGATCGCCGCGTACGTCCCCGAAGTACGTATCCCCCCGAAGACGGAGAAGGCTGACGTCGATCGGCGCCAGGCGCTCCTGGGCACCGTGCTGCCGAGCGTCGCACTGGTCTTCACCGCGTTCGGCTTCGCGGCGGTCGCCAGCTTCGCGGTCGCGAAGTTCGACGCCCTGGGTGTCGCCGGCGGAGCGGCCGTGGTCACCGCGTACTCCCTGACCGTGGTGGTGTTGCGCATAGCGGGTACGTGGATCCGCTGGGAGGTCACGCGGCCGGTGGAACTGGTGGCCCTGTTCGTGGTCGAGGCGGTGGGGATCGCGCTCGTCGGGCTGTCGCACACGCTGGCCATGGGTGTGGTCGGCGGTGTACTCACCGGCGTGGGCATGTGGCAGATCTACCCGGCGCTGGGGGTGTTCGTGGTGCGCTCGGTCAGCGAGCGCGGGCGCGCCATGGCGCTGTCGGTCTTCGGCGCCTGCTTCACGGTGGGGGTCGCCATCGGCAGCGGTTCACTCGGGCTGATCGCGCAGGCCGCCGGGTACCGGACGATGTTCCTCGTCTGCGCGGCCTGCATCCTTCTGGGCCTGCTGGTGGCGGTGACCGCGTCCCGCGTGCGAGGACCGGCGGCAGCCCAGGGCTGAGGCATCGCCGCCACCACCGGGTTGTTTTTGAGCGTAATTTCATGGCATCGGTCGATCGCCTGCCTTTATCCCGTTCAATCATGCGGGTGCGTAAAACTATGCCAAGAGGGCTTCAAAACCCACTCGGCTGCGTTTAGTCAGTGTTCTGCGGATCGATTTGCCACTGCATTCTGACGCTCGGATCACGTAAGCTGATCATGCTTGCAAAGGCGCAATATCCTTTGCAGGTACAGCGTGTTTGTTCTGATTCTGAACCGATCAAGGGGAAGCATCTTGAAGTACGTCAAGCTGGGCTCGACCGGCATAGACGTGTCGCGGATCTGCCTGGGGGCCCTGAGCTTCGGCACACCGGGCAAGGGGGTCCACAATTGGACTTTGGACCTGGACCAGGCGCGGCCTTTGATGCTGCACGCCCTGGAGTCCGGCGTGAACTTCGTGGACACCGCCAATGTGTACTCCGCGGGGTCCAGCGAGCAGATCGTCGGGCAGATCCTGCGCGAATACGGTCACCGTGATGAGGTCGTGCTGGCGACGAAGGTTCACGGGCGGACGCGGCCGGGACCCAACGGTGTGGGGCTCTCCCGCAAGGCGATCATGACGGAGATCGACAACAGCCTTCGCCGGCTCGGCACCGACTACGTCGACGTCTACCAGATCCACCGGTGGGACCCGGCGACGCCGATCGAGGTCACCATGGAGGCCCTGCACGATGTGGTGAAGGCCGGCAAGGCACTGCACATCGGCGCGTCGTCGATGTGGGCCTGGGAGTTCTCCAAGGCCCAGTACGTCGCCGACGCGAACGGCTGGACCCGCTTCAGCACCATGCAGAACCACTACAACCTGATCTACCGCGAGGAAGAGCGGGAGATGCTGCCCCTCTGCGCCGACCAGGGCATCGGCGTCATCCCGTGGAGCCCGCTGGCGCGGGGGCGGCTCGCCCGCCCGTGGGACGTCGTCAGCGCCCGCAGCGAGACCGACGAGTTCGGCAAGATGCTCTACTGCGACAGCGATCGCGAGATCGTCGAACGGCTGGAGCAACTGTCCGACAAGCGTGGCGTGCCGATGGCGCAGATGGCGCTGGCGTGGATGCTGTCGAAGCCGACGGTGACCTCACCCATTGTCGGTGCCAGCAAGATGAGTCATCTCCAGGACGCCATCGACGCGTTGGACGTGGTGCTGGAGGACGAAGAGATCAGCTACCTCGAAGAGCTGTACCAGCCGCACAACGTCGCCGGGCACCCGATCACCTCGCTGCCGGGCCAGCACTGAGGCCGACGTCCGGCCCCGTGTCATGGCAGGTTCCCCGACCTGGTGAGTGCCGTTCCTTCCGGAACAGGGGATGCGGTCGTTCTCCATGCTTCGCGATATCGCGTGACGAAGCATGAGAGAACGACCGCTGAACCGTTCTAACGATTTACCGCTGGGCCGCGGCCAGGTCTGTCACCAGCCCGACGAAATCATCGAGCTCCGCGTGATCGAACACGTCGCGCATCCGTACCTTCACACCCAGAGTCTGTTCGACGCGTGCGATCATCCGCGTTGCCAGCAGAGAGTGCCCTCCGAGGAGGAAGAAATCCGCGTCCGGGGTCACCTCGGTACCCAGGACCTCGGTCCAGATCGCGACGACTGCTTCGTGGACACCGGTGGCGGGGGTGGTCATAGGTGATTCAGTCCTTGTTCGATGGAGTGGCGGCGAGGCGAGCACGGTCGACCTTGCCGTTGTGGGTCAGCGGCAACTCGTCGAGCACCGTGTAACGAGTCGGCACCATGTAGTGCGGCAATTGCGCGCGCAGGGCCTTTCGCAGCTCCAGCCCCAACCGCCCGTCCGTGTCCTCGGCAACCACATAGGAAGCCAGCCGCTTTCCGCCGACGGCGTCCTGTTCCACGATCACACACGCCTGGCGGACCCCGTCGCAGGCGAGCAGAGCCGACTCGATCTCCGGCAACTCGATGCGGAACCCGTTGACCTTGACCTGCAAGTCGGTGCGTCCCAGAAATTCCAGGGCACCGTCGGCGAGGAACCTGACGCGATCTCCGGTCCGGTACATCCGTACTCCGCGCAGCGGCCCCTCCTGCGGAGTCACGAAGCGCTCCGCCGTCAGGTCCGGACGCAGCGCGTAACCGCGGGCCAGGCCCTCGCCCGAGACCCACAGTTCGCCGGGGACTCCCGGCGGCACCAGCTGCCCGTACCGGTCCAGCACATGCACGCGGGTCCGGGCGACGGGGCGGCCGATCGGGACACTGGTGCGGAGATCCGTCGGTCCGTCGTGGCTGATGGGGTGAAAACAGGTGAACGTGGTGTTCTCCGTCGGGCCGTATCCGTTGACCAGTTCCAGGTGCGGCCACATGCGCGCGACCCGATCGACGTGATGAGGCGATACGACGTCACCACCGACGAAGAGCCGGCGCACCCCACGCAGGCAGTCCGCCTCGTACTCGGCGATCTGATGGAAAAGGCCGGAGGTGAGCCAGAGGACGGTGACTCCTCGCTCTTCGATCACCTCAGCGAGTTCAGCAAGCCCCAGCGGTCCTGGCGGGGCCAGCTCCAGCCGGGCTCCACGTGCCAGTGCTCCCCAGATCTCCAGGAAGCAGGCGTCGAAGGTCAGCGGCGCGAATTGCAGCACGACGTCATCAGCCGCGAAGCCGGTGCACTGTTCGTCCGTGACCAGCCGGGCGACACCGCGATGCGTGATCTCCACCCCCTTGGGAACGCCCGTGGAGCCTGAGGTGAACACGAGTGTGAAGAGGGCGTCTTCGGGAGCTTCGGCATGCCCGGGTTCGGCATCCCGAGGGGTGGATCCGGGATCGGCCTGGTCGGTGAGCTCTGCCAGCGGCAGCATGGCAGTGCCTGCTGGAGCGGAAACAACCGGTTCGCCGCTGTAGACCACGGCAGCGATCCGGGGATCGTCCAGCATGATGCGTAAACGTGCTGCCGGGTAGGAGGGATCGAGCGGCACAGAAGCCGCCCCCGCCATCGCCACGGCGAGCAACGCGACGATCGCATCGAGGCTTCGCTCGGTCATCAGACCGACCAGCGAGCCGGACCTGATTCCTGCGGCGCGAAGGCGCTGTGAGGCGCGGACGGCAGCGGAATGAAGCTCCGCATAGGTGAGTTCTCGCGTGCCCTCGCTCACGGCGCTGGAATCGGGCCTCAGCAGGGCCTGACGCTCCACCAGTTGATGCACGAGAGGAAGCGATGCGGTGTCGTCCCACTGATCACCCGACAGTGCCAGCAACCGTGTCTCCTCATGGGGAGCGACTGTGCTGATTTCGCTCAGAGGAAGGTGGGGCAGCCGTGCGATCTGATCGGCAAAGTGTTGGACGGCCCTCGCGACCGAGTTGCCCAGACCATCGACCGCCAGGTGTTCAGCCAGTTCGACGACTGCCTCGGATCCGTTGCCCGGCACCGCGTCGACCGTGACGGTGACGTCGGGCGCCCTGTCTTCGAGTTGGCGGAGCTCGGCTCGCGTGAGGCTCTCCGCCAGTGAGCAGGCCATGAGGTCGGCGTCGACCAGCAACGGCGCGGGGAAGAGCAGATCCTCCGACCGGCGGCCCTGCACGCTGAGATCGTGTCCCGAGAAGCGGTGGACCAGGGCTGCCAGAGCCACGACCGTTTCCGCTGGACTGAGGGCACGGCCCCCCGAGGCGCCGGTCGTCGGGCGAAGTTCGATGCGCAGCTGCATCCGCGCGACCTCAATCATCGGAATGGCGAGAATTGGCGATGTGTCAATTCACGTACAAGATCGACGCGAGGTTAGCAAGATCAACATCTCGCCCGCAAGGCCGCTAGTTCTTTATCTACCAAGATCTTCCGGGCTTGCCGAGGCCTTGAGGGTCTCGGGGCGTTTGACGGTCTTACCGACGTCGTAGCGGGGTGGCCGGTGCTTGTTCTTGGCACCGGGCGGCCGTCCGGGACCGGCTCCTCGGGGTTTGGGAACACGGGCCGGGCATACTGCCGGAGTGCCTACGCAGGCCCCCATGAGCCGAACCCCATGGCACCGGACCGGACCCCGGGCCGAGTCCATCACCCGCGCACGCACCGGCCTGTCGGAGGATCTGCGCGGCCGCCAGCGCCGCTACATCGTGGCCATGCTGGTGCGCAGCGCCTGTGTGGTCCTGATGGCCGTCACCTGGAACAGCTGGCCCGCCTTCGCCCGCTTTCCTCCCGGCGTACCGGCCGCCTCCTCCTCCCGCACACATACGGCCTGCCCCGCAGACGCCCCTGCCGTACGGGCTCCGGCCCGCGGACGGGTGTCCGCTCTCCACCTGCCCCGCCGACCCGCTCCGTACCTTCGCGATCCGCCGGGCGGCCCCTGCAGCTCACGGCCGGCAACCAGGAACCAATCCAGCCGTAGCGACGTGCAGGTACGGGGGAGCGCCTGGAATGCCGTCCCGGACCGGGACATGACTGCACAGGCCGACGGATGGATGCGAGTGCGCACCGCATGGATGCAAGGCACGACGAGGTAGGGGAGTTCGCGCTCCTGCTGATGCGCTTGAAGAAGCGCACGGACCGCAGCTACGCGGCGCTGGCCCGCCGTCTGGACATGACGTCCTCCACGCTGCACCGCTACTGCACGGGCGAGGCGGTCCCCCTGGACTTCGCCGGGATCGAGCGGTTCGCCGCCCTGTGCGGAGCCTGCCCCGCGGAACGCGCGGAGTTGTACCGCCGGTGGGTCCTGGCCGTCGCGGCCCGGCAACGGCCACGCCCGTGCGACGCCCGGCGGGCACCGGCGCCCGACGGCCCCACGAGCACGGCGGCCGCGGCCGCGTCCCCGAGCCCCAGCAGTGCGGCGGACGAGGAACCCGAGCCGGTGCCGCCGTCCGTCCCGCGCCCGGAGCCCATCTCCCCGGTCACTTCACGCCCGGAGCCGGCCTCGGCGGGCGAGCCGGGTCCCCGCCCCGGGCGCCCCCGACGACGGCCCGGGCGGGCGATGGCACTGGCGGCCTCGCTCGCCGTCGTGCTCGCCGCTCTCACCGCATCGGCTGCCGGCCCCCGTTCCGACGGCCCGGTGTCGGCTTCCGCCCCTAGCACACCGAAGCCGTCGGCGTCGGCCAGACACAGCGGCAGCGGCCCGCACAAGAGCGGGGCGAGCGCCGGCGCCGTCCCGCCGCCGTCCTCCGCCCCCGCCACCGCACCGCAACCCTCCGCGTCGGCCACGCACAGCGGCAGCGGCCCGCAGGAGAACCGGACGAACACCGGTGTGGCCGCCCTGCCGGCCCCGCTCACCTGGACCGCCAACTCCCAGGTGTGGGGGGAACTCGAATGCGACCATGACTACGTCATCGACAAGCCGCCGCAGCAGGTCCCGCCGCCGCCGAACCCGGCGGACGCTGCGCCCTGGGCCGCATCTCAGGGCGCGGTGCACGGGCGGGACACCAATGTGCGGATCACGGTGCAGGGACGTGGCTCCGCGGCCGTCGTCCTGGAGGCCCTGCATGTGCGCGTGGTCGGCCGCGCCGTCCCCGCCGCCCGCCGGGGCATCGCCTACTCCACGGCCGATGGCTGCGGCGCCACCCTCCAGCCCCGCTACTTCTCCATCGACCTCGACGCGCACCGACCTCGGCCCCGTGCCGTGCCGGCCGGCCGCCCGGACTCACCGAGCTTCGCGGTCGACTTCCCCTACCGGGTGTCCCTGCAGGAGCCGGAGGTCCTGCTGGTCTCGGCGGGCACCGAGTCCTGCACCTGCGACTGGTACCTCGAACTCGAATGGTCCTCGCAGGGCCGCAGCGGCACGGTGCGCATCGACGACCACGGCCGCCCGTTCCGTACCACCAGCATCAAGGGGCTGCCCCACTACTGGTACCGCGGCCCCGCCGGCTGGGTCCCCATGACCACCGCCGCCGACGGCGAGGCGGAAACCGGCGGCTGACGGGCGACATCGGCCGCATCCGATGGCCGGCCGGCACGACGCGGGTCGTCCCCGCGTCCCGGAACGGCATCCCAGGCCTCCTTGTTTGCGCAGGTCAACGCAGGTGGGACGGTCCCGCTGTCCCGGGTACGGGGGCAGCTGTTGCCGGGGGTCCGCGGCGTCCAGGAATCTGTGGATGTCGCACCGGCTGAGGCGGCACGACCGTCCCGCCGGCAGCACGACGACCACCGCCCTGCGCTTGTGCACCGGGGCACCCCTGTGCCCGGGCGGCGTGCGGCGCCTCGCACCACCCGCCGCCCCACGACGCAGGAACACCCGCGCTCTGAACCTGAGAAGGAAGCCACCACATGAACAGGAACACTCCCGCGCGCCGTCGTCCGGCCCGCCGCGTGGCCGTCGCCGCCGGCCTCGTCCTGGCCCTCGGGCTCGGTGCGGCGGCGCAGGCCTCCGCCGCACCGCAAACCGCCGGCGCCCCGGTCAGCGCTTCTGCCCCGTCCACCGCGCTGTCCGACTCGGGCGCGCCGCTGTCCGGCCGCCAGATGGTCCGGGTGCTGAAGTCCCTGCTGCCCAAGGGCGCGAAGATCTCCGACGAGCAGAGCCAGGAAGGCTACGCCGCCCTGGTCTGGGACGACGGCCGCGGAAAGAGCATGATCGGGGTGAACGCCCAGCACGACATGGGCGACGTCATGGACGGGCTCATGGGCTGCGAGGGCGAGTACATCGCGTGCCAGGCCCTGACCCTGGGCGACGGCACCCAGGTGAAGCGGGCCAAGCGGGCATCGGAGAAGGGCGGCTCCGCCGTGGTGTGGCTGGTCGACACCCTCCATCCCGACGGCCGCCGGGTCATCGTCCAGGAAGTGAACTCCTACGCCGAGGGCGGCCCGGTGACGCGGCCGAAGCCCCCGCTCACGCTCGACCGCCTGCAGACCATCGCGCTCGACTCCCGCTGGGCGGGCTGACCGGATCGCCGCTCGGACGCGGTGTGCTCACACGCCATCGCAGAAAGGGCGCTCGACCGCTGCTTCGCCGCAGGTGCCTGTGCCGAGAGCGACGGCATCACCAAGTGCGGGAAGCGGTGCGTGAACTGACGTGTACCGGCGGCGGGGCACCGAAGCGGTGCCTCGCCGTGTGACCGCATCCTGCAAGGCCGCCGTCCGTCCCACGTGGGACGGACG
>NZ_JBHVYO010000037.1:0-87119 GCF_042880655.1 Streptomyces sp. NPDC058295 | reverse complement strand
GGCCCGCGACGCTGCGGGCCCGGCGACCGGTGGTCTCTGTGCGTCCGTGTGTGCCGATCAGCCGACGTGGCAGTCGAACGCGTGCAGGTAGGGGTTGACCGGGCTGATGTCGTCGATGACGAGGCCCGCCGCGGTCAGCCGGTCCACCATGCTCTGGGTGGTGTGCTTCGCCCCGCCGACGTTCAGCAGCAGCAGCAGGTCCATGGCGGTGCTGAACCGCATCGAGGGCGAGTCGTCGACGAGGTTCTCGATGACCACGACACGGGTCCCGGGGCCGCCCGCCTCACGGACGTTGCGCAGCAGCCGGGCCGTGCTCTCGTCGTCCCACTCCAGGATGTTCTTGATGACGTAGACGTCGGCCTTCACCGGAACGGCCGTACGGACGTCGCCGGGTACGACCCGGGCGCGGTCGGCGAGGTCGCCGCCCGCGAGCAGGCGCGGCACCGCGTTCTCCACCACCCGGGGGAGGTCGAGCAGCGCCCCGTGCATCGACGGGTACTTGTCGAGCAGGCTCGCCACCACGTGCCCCTGGCCGCCGCCGAGGTCGGCGACCGACGAGCTCCCCGTCAGGTCGAGGAACTCCGCGACGTCCCGCGCCGACTGCACGCTGGAGGTCGTCATGGCGCGGTTGAAGACGTCGGCCGACTCCGGGGCGTCCTCGTTGAGGTAGGGGAAGAACTCCTTGCCGTACAGGTCCTCCACCACGTTGTGGCCGGTGCGCACCGCCTCGTCCAGCATCGGCCAGGCGTCCCAGGTCCACGGCTCGGTGCACCACAGCGTGATGGCGCGCAGGCTGTTGGGGTCGTCCTCGCGCAGCAGCCGGGAGACATCGGTGTGCGCGAAGGTCCCGTCCGGCCCCTCGGCGAAGACGCCGTAGCAGGACAGGGCCCGCAGCAGCCGTCGCAGCGGGCGGGGTTCGGTCTTCACCGCGGCCGCGAGGTCCTCCACGGCCATGGGGCTGTCGCCGAGGGCGTCGGCGACGCCCAGCCGGGCGGCCGCGCGCACGGCGGCGGCACATGCCGCCCCGAACGCGAGTTCCCGCAGCCGCATCGACGGCGGAGGGGCAGACTGAGTGGTCGTCATGTGCCGCCTTCCTTCTTGGAGTTCGTGGGGTGCACGGGGTTCAGCACAGGCCGGCGGGCTTCGACGAGCGGCAGGAGTTGCCCTCGAAGATGTTGCCCTTGCCGGTGTCCGTGTTGACGAGGTCCGGGGAGTTGCCGCGCAGCAGGTTGTCGCTGATCCGGTTCCGGTCGCTGGTCGTGCCCACGAAACTCTTGAACAGGACGATGCCGCCGGACAGCGGGGACTTGCCGACGTTGTCCTTGATCACGTTGTGGGTGACCAGGCTGTCCTCGGCGCCGGTGAGGACGACGCCGGTGCCCTGGAGGGCGTCCAGCCGGGCGGTCTTCGGGCACGACTTGTTGTTGCGCTCGATGCGGTTGTCGCGCACCGTCACGAAGCCGGCCTTCGGCTTGTTCTCGTCGCCGACGACGAACACGCCCGCGCAGTTGCCCGTGATCTGGTTGCCCGCGACGGTCAGGTTGCGCAGCCGGCGGACGGTGACGCCGATCCGGTTGCCCTCCAGCCGGTTGCGCTCGACCACGGTTCCCTCGGTGTCCGTGGCGCCCAGCTCCTCCTTGACCGTGTTGGCGAGGAACAGGCCCGCGTCGCCGTTGTCCCGGGCGGTGTTGTGGCGGAACAGGCCATGCACCGAGTGCTCGGTGGCGATGCCCCACACGCCGTTCTTGACGGCGGTGACGTGCCGCACGGTCAGCCCGTCGGCCTCGGTGGCGTAGAGACCGGTCTTGGCGAAGCCGGTCACCGTCAGGGAGGCGATGGTGACGTCGTCGACGTTGTGGTTCTTCGTGCCCACGACACAGATGCCGTTGCCGCTCGCGGCACAGCTGGTCGCGGCCTTCGTCCCCTTGCTTCCCTTGCTTCCCTTCGAGTCCTTCGCGGCGCCCGATTCGGTACCGGATCCGGTGCTGGGCGCGGTGGTGCCGGTGCTCGCGGCCGTCGCCGGCTCGAGCACCGTGCCGCGGCCCACGCCGCGCAGGGTGAGCCCGGGCGTGCTCACGTCGACGCTCTCGTGATAGGTGCCGTGGGTCAGCAGAACGGTGTCGCCCGGCTGGGCGGCGTCCACCGCCTTCTGGATCGATTCCCCCGGGTGGACCACATGGAGCGTGTGGGCGGCGACCGGGGGAGCGGCACCGAGCCCCGTCCCGATCAGCGCCGCCGTACAGGCCAGATACGCGATATGGCATTTCTTCATATTGTGCACGTTATGGCTGGAAAGGCCGAAAAAGCCGAGATGGGCCATCCGGCGGCGTGTCCCTCCAGGCCGAGTCGGCCCGGGGGCTCACACGGCCATGGCCTCCTGGAGCCAGCGGGAGACCCGGTAGGGCAGCCACCACGCCAGCTCGCCCACGCGCAGGAGCAAGTGCTCGGCCGTGAACTCCTCCAGCACGTCGGCGGGTACGTCGGCGTGGTGCGCGCCGGGACCGAGAAGCGCGATGGCCTCCCGGTACCGGGGCTCGACGGCGGTGAAGCGGCGCAGGTCCCCCCAGCGGCGGTCCCGGATCTGGACGAAGCCCGGCCCCTGACGCCAGACCAGCTTGCACAGGTAGTGGCGGGTCCGCCAGGCGTGCAGCACCTCGTCGGCGTCATCGAGGCCCGTGACGGTGCGGGGCGGTTGGAGGTGGGACAGCACCTTCCACTGGTGGGCGGACTCCCGCGGCGACAGCCGGAGGTCCCAGTCGACGGAGACGGCGCGTGCGGTGAGATCGCGGACGAGGCACAGCCGGTCGACGGTCCGGCGATGGACCGCGGGATCGTCGGTGGACAGGTCGACGGGCGCGTCGAGTTCGGCGTGGCGCACGCCCAGGTCCCAGAGGCGGTCGACCTCGTGGCCCCGCGTGGTCACCGGGAGGGAACCCAGCGACATGCCCGGCAGGTGGCGGGCCTGCGGGTCGAGGTCGCGCCAGGCACGTATCGCGAGGTCCGATGCGGTGGCTGTCATATGCGGTCCTTCGTCCGGTTCGGAGGGTCGGGGCGGCCGGGGAGGTGCGGAGACCGGCGCTCAGGACGGGACGGGCGCGGGCTCGGTCCCTGCCCCGTTCGCCGCCCTGGCCTCGCCGCGGGTGTGGGCGTGCCGCATGTAGTCCAGACGCAGCAGGTCCTGGTTCACGGCGGCGGGGGCGAGGTGCACGTACTGACCCGCGTCGGTGAACACCACCCCGTGCGCGACCCACTCCTTCAGGAGGGCCTCGACATCCTGCGCCGTGCACGGCGCGTCCCCGGCGGAGGCGGCGGCCGACGTCAGCTTGCGGTGCAGCGCCACCACGGTGTGCGGCTGGTCCAGGAGCCGGAAGACCGCGGTCTCGAACGGATCGGTGAGCTGCATGGTCCGCCAGGCGAAGGACGGCCGCCTGCTGACCAGCACGATCCGGTCACCCAGATCGGTGTGGGTGAGGCGGGCGTCGGCGTGGTGCTTCTTCCACGCGGCGATGCCGTCGTTGAGGAGGCCGACGGTCGGTTCGGTGATACCGCGTTCGGGTGCCTGGAAGACATAGGCCAGGTCGTGCAGTTCCGCCTCGGGCAGGTCGTAGGTGAACAGGTAGTGCTCCTCGGGCCGCAGCCCGGTGAAGCCCAGCTCGGGACGCTTGAAGTAGGGGCTGAAACGCTCGATGGCGATACGGGCGGACAGGTCGACCGGTGGGTTGAGGTGTTCCAGGGCGGGGAGTTGGCGGATGACGGGTTCGTAGTCGTCGGCGGTCTCTCCGGGGAAGCCGTGCAGGTAGTTCCACGACACCGACAGTCCGGTCTCCGCCGCGTCGCGCAGCATGCGGACGTTCTGGCAGCCGCTGACACCCTTGTCCATGAGGTCGAGGACGCGGCTGTTGAGGCTCTCGATGCCCGGCTGGACGTAGATGAGCCCGGCGTCCGCCAGCACCTTCAGCTGCGGGCGCCGCATGTTGGCCTTGATCTCGATGTGCATGCGCAGGTCGTAGCCGCTGTCGATGATGCGGGGCAGGACGGTGGACAGGTAGCGCATGTCCAGGATGTTGTCGACCACGTACATGTCGAGTACCCGGTGGCGCTCCGCCAGGTCCATGATCTCCTGGTAGAAGACGTCGGGGCTCTTGCTGCGGAACTCCATGAAGGAGCCGTTCAGGCCGCAGAAGGTGCAGTGGTGCTTCTCGCCCCACCAGCAGCCGCGCGCGCCCTCGACGACCAGTTTCGGCTCCACCCAATTGCGTGCCACGGACGCGGCGAGGCGTTCGAAGTAGCCGCTGTAGTCGGGGGGCAGGATCGCACTGGGCGGCAACGGCCCGGTCGGCATGGGGTTGGCGGTGTGCCGGGAGCGCGGGGTGCGGTGGCACAGCCCCGGGATCGCCGCCGCGGCGGACGGGTCGCCGTCGCGCAGCGCGGTCAGCAGCCGGGGGAAGGCGTCCTCGCCCTCACCGCGGACCACGTAGTCCACGAAGGGGAAGTTGCGGTGGACGGCCGCGCCCTGCTCGGCATCGCAGTTGGCCCCGCCCATCACGGTCACGACGTGCGGGGCGAGCCGCTTGATGTGCCGGGCCGCCGCCAGCGCGGCGGTGTTCTGCTGGAAGGTGGAGGTGAACCCGACCACGTCGGGATCGAGAGCCACCACCCGGCGGGCCACCTCGTCGACGAACTCCGGTACGAGGCGGTGCAGTTCGCGGGTCATGCGCATCCGGGACCGGCGCAGCTTCGACGTCATCGCATCGACGAACTCCGCATCCCGCCACGCCGGGTCGTCGTAGAGCGCCGAGGAGAACACCCAGTCGCCGCAGCCGAGGAAGTAGGAGGACAGGGCGTAGTACTCGTAGTCCTCGGCCGTGAACTCGGAGCGGCCGGTGATCCAGTCGGTGAACTCCAGATTGGCGTGCAGCACCTCGCACGTGGCGTCCTGGACGTGGTCGTCGACGCTGCGTTTCAGGATGCCGAGCGCCAGTGAGGGCAGGTCTATCGGGGACCAGGGCATGTTGACGAGAAGAACGCGCACGATGGGCTCCTTGCGCACGGGCGGCCTGCGGGACGAGAGGCGCGGGAAGTGCGGGAAGTGCGGGAGGTGCGGGAGGGAGCCCGGCCGGCCCTGGTCGGAACGGGCCGGCCGGGCCGTGGCTCACTCCTCGTCGTCGCTCTCGGCGGCGTTGCGGAACGGGATGGTGATGGTGATGCCGATGCCCGGCTTCCGGTTCTCCTCGTCGCCCGCCAGCGGGTCGTTGTGGATGATGTCCTTCTGCACAGTCGTCCTCCTTCTCGGGTTCATGGCGTGTTCTTCGGGCGGGTGGTGCTGTGCACGACCCGGTCCCGCTGTGTCAGTCAGCGGGGCCGGGGTCCTCCCGGACGTGCCGGGGGACGCGAGGGGGCGCCGGTGCGGGCAGCCGCGCACGCAGGAAGGTCAGTGAGCGGCGCAGGACCGCGACGTGTGCCGCGCCGTCGTAACCGTCGTGGCCGGTGTCGAGCCACATCTGCTCATGGGCCACGCCCGCCGCGGTCAACGCGCCGAGGTAGCTGCGGATCTGCTCGGGCGGGCACTTGACGTCCTTGTCGGCGCCGACCACGAGCAGCGGCGCCCTCACCCGCGCCGCGAAGGTGAGCGGCGAGCTGTGGGCGTAACGCCGCGGCACCTGCTCCGGGGTGCCGCCGAACCAGCGGACGTCCAGGGCGCGCAGCGCGGGAGTGGTCAGCCGGTGGGCGGTCACCCAGTCGGCGACGGGCTTCACCGCGACACCGGCCTGCCACAGCCCCGGGCGGGTACCGAGGGCGAGCAGCACCAGATACGCCCCCCAGGACACCCCCCACAGGGCCGTCGCCCGGTCGTCGACCAGCCCGCGCCGGACGAGATCGGCTCGCACGGCGGCCAGGTCGTCCACCTGGGGATGGCCGACACCTGTTCCGAAGGCCCGCCGCCAGCGGGGACCGTAGCCGGTCGACCCGCGGTAGTTGACGCGCGCCACGGCATAGCCGGAGGCCACCAGCGAGTGCACCGTGGCGTCGTAGGCGTCCCGGTCGTGGTCGGCGGGCCCGCCGTGCACCAGGAACACGGCCGGCGGCGGTACCTCGGCGCCACCGGCACCGCCACCGGCACAGGCACCGGCATCCGCACCGCCGGGCCGGCTGTCGTCGGGGTGCGGCAGGCTGAGCAGCGTGTGGACCGGGCCGTCGGGCGTCCGGGTCCACACCTCGGTGTGCCGCCCGGGTACCCGGGGCAGCGGACCGGGCGTCGGCAGGGCGACCCCGTCGGTGGCGCGCGGGACGGGCGGGTGGGCGGTGTCCGTCCACAGATAGTGCAGCCCGCCGCCCGGCCGCGGAGCGGCGTCGAGCAGGCTTCCGGCGGGAGTGGGGAGGACACGGCGGGTCCGGTCGCGCAGGGACACCCGGTGCAGCAGCGAGCGTCCGTGGCGCTCCTGACGCACCAGCACCTCGTCGGTGTCCGGGTACCAGCGGGCGGTGATCTCCGTGTCGAAACGGCACCAGGAGTGCGTGACCAGCCCGCGGCGTGGCGTCCACGTGGCCAGGCGGTAGCCGTGCTCCAGCTCGTGCACCAGCAGCAGTTCGGACCGGCCGGGCCGCGGCGAGAAGCCCCGGCACCAGAACCTGCCGGCGGGGCCGCCCGTCCCGGGCAGCCGGGCGACGACCCGGCCCGCCGAGGTGACGACGACGACGGTCGCGTCGCCGTCGGACACCGTGGCGAGAGCCACCAGGTCGCCCTCCGGCGTCATACCGCCCAGCCGGCCCTCCCCGGCGACGTCGAGGATCTCGCGCGGTGCCCGGCCACGCCGTCCGACGAACACCCTCGTGCCGCCGTGCCGGGATGCGAGCGCCGCGGCGACCGTCCCGTCGGCCGTCACCGCCAGACCACGCGGCAGCGCGCCCGGGGCGCCGGGCAGACCGGGCACCCGGCAGCCTCCGTCGAACGGCTGGAACCACCAGTGCCCGCGGCCCTCGGCATCCTCGTCGAACCACCACACGTACGCGTCGGCGTCGATGGCGCAGTGCACCGTGCCATGGGGCCGGTCCGTGACCTGCCGTGTGCGTCCGGTGGCGGCGTCCCAGGTGAACACCTCGCAACGGCCGTCGGCGTCGGCTGTCAGCACCATGCGCCGCGGGTCACGCGGGCACACCTCCGGCAGGGCACCGAGGAAGACTCTGAAGTCGTCACCCACGGCCGTCTCCCGTCCCGGAGGCGGCCGTGGCGGCCGCGCGCAGTACGGCGGGGGCCCGCAGCTGTGTGTACCCGGCCAGTGCCGCGAACAGCGCGGTGACCAGCAGCGCGGGCGTACGGGTGCTCCAGACGGTGACCAGGGCGGCGGCGAGCGCCGGCGCACCGGCCGCGGCCAGCGCGGACACCGAGCCGAGCACACTCGCGGTGCGTGACTGGAGCTCCACCGGTGTGCACGCTACGGCGGCGCCGGCCAGGACCACGGTGGTCAGCGGCACCAGCAGGGACAACCCGGCGAAGGCCACGCCCCAGCCGACCGCGCCGTCCGCCCACACCAGTGAGCCGCACGGCAGGGGCAGCAGCCAGGCGCACACGGTCATCAGGCGGGCGGCACCGAGCCGTCGTACGGCGGGGGCCGCGACCAGCGAGCCCAGCAGGCCGGCCGCTCCGGACGCGGCGAGGACCACACCGGCCGCCGTGCTCCGCGCGTCGGCGCCCAGCCGGAACAGCGCCGTGTAGAACAGCAGCGTCAGCGCGCCCCCGGCTGTCGACGTCCAGACCAGCACGAGTCGCAGCACCGGGGACCCGGCCACCGTGACCACGCCGGCTCTCGCGGCGGCGAACCGCTCGGGCCACGTCTCTCGCCGACGCGAGCCGGAGCCGGACGGCGTTGTCGGGGCGGGGGTGTCGAGGGGGGTGCGGATGGCCCGGACGCCCAGCGCGGCCGCCGCGTAGGAGAGAGCGTCGGCCAGGAAGGGCAGCGGCCGGGCGAGTTGGAAGAGGGCCCCGCCGAGCACCGGACCCATGACGAGTGCGGCCTGGTCGCCCAGCTGCATCCCGGCCGCCGCCCGGGGCAGCTCGTCGACGGTCGCCAGACGGACGAGGGCTCCGCGGGACGCGGCCTCGTAGGCCACGGCGCACAGCCGCTCCGCCAGGGCCAGCGACACCACGACCCATAACGCGGGCCGGCCCAGACAGGTCAGCGCCAGTACCCCCGTGGCCAAGGCCGCGAGCGCCGCCGAGCCCGTCATGAGGCGGCGCCGCCGTCCCCGGTCCGCCGGTACCGCGACGAGCGGCCCGAGGACGACCCCGGTGAGCGCGGCGACGCTGGCCAGCGACCCGGCGGTGCCGGGGCCGTGACCGAGCTGAAGGAGCAGGAGCGGGAGGACCAGTCCGGAGGCCTGGCTGCCGAGCCCGTCGGCCGCGTTGACCCACCACAGGATCCTGAGGTCCCGAGGCGCCCGCGCGGGCCGACCGCCCCGTGGGCCCGCCCGGTCCGCCCGGTCCGAGCGGTCCGCCCGGTCCGAGCGAGCCGATCTGCCCGCCCGCTTCGCGCGGGGCGGCTCCTCGTCGGTGAGGGGTCTCTCCTCGTGCGCCGGGCCGGGAGGCCGGCGGATCGGTGACGTGTCGACGTTCTCCACCCCCCGTACGCCCGGGAGGCCGCGCCGACGGCCGGCCCCCATGTGTCGAAAGTGTGTGAACTGTGAAAGTGGGCGGGAGCCTAGCCATGACGAAACGTCAGCGACAAGTGCGGCACAGTGCGGAATCGTCGCCCGATGCGGGGACATATGGCTCAGCACCGACTGGCCATGAGCACGCGCCCGTGTACACGCGGCGGACAAGGCGGCCGGCACGGCGCTCCTCCGGCGCGAAAGGTTCCGCTTCACATCCGCATATCGACGGCGGCGCGGAGCGGACTTCCCGCCCCGCCCGGCGGATCGCGCTCACGACGTGGCACAGGTCCGTGTGTGCCGCGTCCGGGGCCGCGGCACGGGACGCGCCCCGGCCCCGGGCAACGATTGCGCAGCCGAAACCGGTCGGCCGCGAACGACACCGCGGGACTCCGCCGGCACGGTCCGGAGCGCCCCACCGCGGCCTCCCGCGCCCGCCGCGCCCTCGGGAGGTATTGGCCGACAATCCGCTCTGCGGGCCGTCGACCTGCTGGACGGCCACAGGAGAGCAACTGATCCGGATAGCTGATGACTGGAGACGTTTTGCGACGAGTGAGTTCGAGGCCCGTCGGACTCCGGGCGAGTGCTCGTCGTTCGGCGGTCCCAGCGCCGTAGCCCCTGTGGTACCGGGTGGTCACCCTCCTTACGAGCGGCCACGCCACCTGCCCACGGTTGCCGGGGCCGGACAGCCGGGCGCCGGACAGCCGGGCGGCTCAGTAGAGGGACAGCCCGTATGCCGAGAGGATCCGGACGACCGGCTGGTAGTAGGTGGTGCCCCCGGCGGCACAGCCGCCGCTGCCGCCGACGACCAGTCCCAGAGCGGTGGTGCCCGAGAACGCGGGCCCGCCCTGGTCGCCCGGCTCGGGGCAGACGGTGGAACGGAAGAGGCCGCTGACCGTGCCGCCGCCGTAGTTGACCGTCACGTTCAGCGCGTTCACCGTGCCGCACCGCACTCCGGCGGCCCGGCCCACGTGGCAGACGGACTGGCCGATGCGCGGAGCGGCCGCGCCGGTGATGTCCCGGACGGAGCCGCCGCCCAGCGACACCTCACCGGGGTAGGACACGGCCGTCGTGGTGTACCGGACGAGTCCGTAGTCGTCGCCGGGAAAGGAGACCACCGCTGTGACGCCGACCTGAACCGTCCGTGCGGCGTCCGCGTACCAGGTGGTCTCGCCCGTGGCGCACCGCCCGGCGAGGAGGGCGTAGTACGTGCTGCCGCCCCGGGCGTTGAAGCCCACCAGGCATACGGTCCCGTTGCCGCCGTACAGCACGTCGCCGCCGCGGACGGCGACCGCCTGGGGGCCCGCGGTGGCGGGGACGGCGCCGAGGAGGAGGGACACCAGAAGGGCGAGGGCGGCCGATACGGCCGTGAGAAGGGGCAGTCGTCGCACGGATGCCTCCCGGCGCAACACGGCGAGCACGTAGGACCGTTCGGTTTCATGGTGAACGACACGACAGCGCCGCGACAGTGCCGCACCCGCCATAGTGCGCCGCCGACGGCCGCCGTCGGCGGGTGCCGTCGCGTGATCAGGGCATCGGGACGGCCTGGCCGCTCACGCTCACCCGCGGGTCCGACGCGGCGGTGGTGACGGTGAGCCGGCTCGGGCGGCCCATGTCGTCGCCCTGGAGCACGGTGACCGGGGAGTTGTGGGGCGCCCGTCCGATCACCCGGAGATAGCCGCCGAAGGCCGCCGCCGCGGCGCCGGTCGCCGGGTCCTCGACGACTCCGCCCAGCGGGAACGGATCGCGTGCGTGAAAAAGGGTGTCGGTGTCCCGGTGGAAGAGGTGGACGGTGGTCCAGTCCTGGGCGCGGGAGAGTGCGTGCAGCGCCTCGAAGTCGTAGTCGAGGTCGGCCAGCCGTTGCCGGGACGCCGCCGCCAGCATCAGGTGGTGGTTGCCGGCGAAGGCCACATGGGCGGGGAAGGCGGGATCCAGGTCGGCATCGGACCAGCGGAGCGCCTTCAGCGCGGACTCCAGGTGGGGGAGAGCGACCGGCTGCGAGGACGTGGGGACACTGGTGAGCGTCGCCCGCAGGGCCGGCCCCTCCGCTGCCGTCGCCACGTCGATCCGCCCGGCGTTGGTCCGGAACACCAGGGTGCCGGGGGCGGAGCGCTCGGCGAGGGCGACGGCGGTGGCGACCGTCGCGTGACCGCAGAAGTCGACCTCGGCGCGCGGGCTGAAGTAGCGGACCTCGTGGGTGTGGCCGGGGTCCTGTGCGGCGAAGACGAACGCCGTCTCCGAGAAGCCCACCTCCGCGGCGATACGGAGCATGTCCGTGTCGTCGAGGCCCCGGGCGTCGAGGACGACACCTGCCGGATTGCCTCCGTCGGGCCGGTCGGTGAAGGCGCTGTACCGCAGAATTTCCATGCCCCCAGCATCCTTGGCCAGAGGCTATGCCGTCCAATGATTACACTCGAAGCAAGCCATCGGTTTCTTCTATGGACAGGACGGGAGGGCGTCTCGCCGTGGACACACGCGTGCTGCGGACCTTCGCCACCCTGGCCCGCACCGGCAGCTTCACCGCCGCCGCCGCGGAACTGCACCTCGCCCAGTCGACCGTCACCGTGCAGATCCGCGCCCTGGAGCGGGATCTGCGCGTCCGGCTCTTCGACCGCCTGCCCTCGGGGACCGTGCTCACCGAGACGGGCGCCCGCCTCCTCGAACAGGCGCGACACGTGCTGGACGCCGAGGACCGGCTGCGCCACGAGGCGCACGGCACCGCCCCCGTCGAGGGCAGCGTCACCATCGGCGCCAGTGAGTCCCTGTGCGCCTACCGCCTCCCGCTCGCGGTGGCGGGGCTGAACCGCAGCCTGCCCGGCGTCGACATCCATATGCGCGCGGTGACGACCCCCGCCGAAGCAGCGGACCAACTGGCGGCGGGACGTACGGATTTCGCTCTGCTCCTGGAACCACGCGTCGAGGTGCCGCACCTGGAGTCGGAAGCCATCGGAAGCGAGCCCCTGGTGCTGGTGGCCGCTCCCGGCCACCCGCTCGCACACGCCGAGGCGCCGCTGCGTCAGCTGGCCGGACACACGGTCTTCCTGCTCGAGGAAGGCTGCTCCTACAGCGACGCGTTCGCCCGGGAACTGGCGGCCCTGCCGGGAGGGTCCCCGCGTGTGACCCGCTTCGGCAGCATCGAGGCGGCTCGCGCCTGTGTCGAGGCCGGCCTCGGCCTGGCCCTGCTGCCCGTGGTCAGCGTCCGAGCCGACCTGACCTCCGGCCGGCTGTGCGCCGCCCAGGACTTCCCCGCCGTCCCCGTCCAGATGATGTGGCACCGCAGCCGCTGGATCACCCCGGCGACCCGGACCGTCATGGCCCGCCTCCGGCAACTCGCCGCCGACGGTTGGCCCGACGGACCATCGGCCACCGGCGCGCAGGACCGAACTGCGTAGGCCGGCCGGGGACCGATTCCGTGCTTCGTGTTCACCGCCGGACGCCCGTTACGCCTCAGCCCCGGCCCCGCCGCATCTCCACCGCGTGAAACCCCCGCGCGGGCCCGCGCCGTAACCGCACCACCTGTCGGCCGACTTGGTCCTGTCCGGGGCCGGACCCGGGTGTCAGTCGGTGCGTGGGCGGCGGCGGATCCGGGGGGCGCGCCGGGAAAGTCGTTGTGGGCGGTCGGTGGCGGCCGGCGGCTTGTCGGTCGCCGGGGCGTCGGCGGGCAGCGTCCCGGCCGGCTCGTCCTGCCACGCCTCGTAGTCCGTGAAGGCGTCACCGGAGTCCTGGCCGCCGGGAGAGAGCGCGGCACCCGCGTACTCGGGCTGCGGCACGTTCCTGAGCAGGGCCAGCGTCAGGGTGTCGGAGTCGGGCAGGGCGCCCGGCAGGGGCTGGGTGACCGTGTCGGGCAGCATGACGAGGGACGTCGTGCCGGACTCCTCGCCGGAGGGCCGCAACTGGACGCGGATGCCGTGCCGTTCGGCGAGCCGGCCGACCACGAACAGCCCCATCTGCTGGGAGATGCCGACGTCGACGGTCGGCGGGTCGGCCAGCTTGCGGTTGATCACCGCGAAGTCGTCCGCCGCCAGCCCGATGCCCTCGTCGTGGATCTCGACCGTGATCCGGCCGTCGGGGAGCCGCACGGCGGTCACCCGCACCTCGGAGTGCGGGGAGGAGAACACCGTGGCGTTCTCCAGCAGTTCGGCGAGCAGATGCACGAGGTCGGGCACGACCCGGCCGTCGATCTGGGCCTCCGGCAGCCCGGAGAGCCGGATGCGCTCGTACTGCTCCACCTCCGAGCAGGCCGCGCGGACGACGTCGACCAGCGGCAGCGGACGGTCCCACTGCTCGGCGGGCCGCTCCCCGCCGAGCACCAGGAGGTTCTCGCCGTTGCGGCGGACCCGGGTGGCGAGATGGTCCAGCCGGAACAGGTTCTCCAGCTGCTCCGGGTCGGTCTCGTTGTCCTCCAGGCTGGTGATGAGAGCCAGTTGACGTTCGATCAGGGACTGGCCCCGGTGCGAGAGGTTGGTGAAGATCGCGTTGATGTTGCCCCGCAGCAGGGCCTGTTCGGCGGCGAGCCGGACGGCCTCGCGATGGACGAGATCGAAGGCCCGGGCCACCTCGCCGATCTCGTCGGTGGTGTGGATCGGGATCGGGACGACCCGGGTGTCCACCTCGCCGGAGTCGGGCCGGGACATCTGGTCGACGAGAGCGGGCAGCCGTTGCCCGGCGATCTCGATCGCGGAGGCGCTGAGACGGCGCATCCCGGTGCTCATCGTGCGGGCCACCCAGGAAGCGAGCAGAAAGGCCACCAGCAGCGAGGCGAGCACGAGCGCCGCGTTGGTGACGGCGTCCCGGCGCGCGTCGTCGGCGATGTCGTGGGCGCTCGTGAGCGCGGCGTCGGTGAGGTTCACCTGGATGCCCCGGTAGGCGTCGAAACCCAGCGTGGACGCGGCGAAGAACGACTCGGGTGTGATGCCCCGCGCGGCCAGTTCCGCGGCCGGCTTCCCGTCGCCGATCTCGGCGATCATCACGTCGATGCCGGGCGGGGTGACGAACGTCCGCCCCGCCGCCGCGGCCTGGGCGGCCGCGGCGGCGGTCTGCTGTCTGCCCCGTTCCTGGGCGGCGGCGAGCGCCTGCTGGAGCCTCGTCACGTCCTCGGTGGTGCCGGCGCCCACGTACTCCTGGAGCCCGACCTGTTCGAGGTAGGCGTACGAGCGGAACGAGGCGAGCTGGGACGCCAGTTCGCCGGGGGCGAGCCGGTCGCGGTCCTCCACCAGCAGGTGGGTCCCGATGGACCGGATCAGGGACTCGGCCGCCTGCGTCAGGGACACGGCGTAGAGCGTCCGGCCGATGCTGGCCTGGCTGCTGCTGCCGAAGCCCAGCTCGTTCGAGATCTCCATCAAGGGGTGCTGGACGGTGTGGTAGCTCTCCTCGGTCTGCACTCCGGACATCCGGGAGGTGAACGCGTTGGCCCGCACGGCGGCGAGTTGCGTCTCACCGGCACGGACCAGCTGTACGCGCCGGACGAGGCCGCCGGTCTTCGGCATCCGGTCGACCGCCGCGTCGAACACCCGCGCGTCCGCGTCGGTGATCTTCCGGGCCTGTACGACCGTGTCGGAGGTCCCGGCGTCCGTCAGCAGGGGGATGACCGACAGATCGCGCTCGTTGATCGCGTCGCTCGCGTACTTGTTCGCCGCCTGGATCAGTTCCGCCACGCGGACCGCGTCGTCCGCGTCCTGCCAGGTGTCGACCGAGCGTTTCACCCGAACGCCGCCGAGCACGAGGGCGACGAGCACGGGGATCAGCAGCACGGCCCGAAGCCGTCTGGCCACGGGCCAGTTGCGGGTGAGGGGCTTTCTTCGTCCCTCAGCCGCGGGTGAGTTCTTCGGCACGATCGACCTATCGCCTCTGGAGCGCCTCGCGCGTGACGCGCCGGGTACCCCTCACTACGACGCGTCGGCGGCACTGCGTTCAAAAGTGGTGCAAGTTTCATCTAAGAGGTCGCTCGGGTTCGGCCGGCGCGCGGTCAGAACCAGTGCAGGCAGTGCGGGGAGCGCTCGGCGCGGAAGAGGGCGTCGGCGAGGCCGGCCGCGCCCGGACGGTGGGCCCGGATGTGTCCCGCACGCACGAGCGTGCTCGGGGCGGTACCGCCGAGGTAGACCGAACCCAGGTCGCTCACGTCCAGGGACAGATCGGGCTCCCGGTCCGTCGGCACGCAGTCGGCCTTGCCGTCCCGCACGGTCAGCAGGTAGCGGCCGTGCTCGCCGAGGAACGGGTCGTCGACGTCGAGGACGAGCTCGCCGTCCGTGAACCAGCCGCGCGCGGTCAGGGCACGCGGGACGTCCAGCAGCCGCACCCACAGCCAGTCGGTGTCGTCGCTCACCTCGCCGGCCCGGAAGTCCGCGAACTGCCAGCGCAGCGGGTGCTCGGGCGGGAAGTGCTTGAACACGATCCGGGTGACCAGGTCGTGTCCCAGCACGAACCGGGCCAGGGCCGTGAAGACGGCGTCGTCACCGGCGATCGTCTCGTCCACCGTCAGGGTGTCGCCCTCGCCGATCGAGTAGGCGGCGTACCCGTCCGGCACGCCGTCGGCGTCCCGGTGGACGGCGACGTGGCGCGGCGCCGGGGAGATCGGCGGCTGCCCCGCGCGCCGGGCCCACCAGCGGTGCGGCCGGGACAGCGCGCCGGGCTGCGTGCGGCGGTACCGGTCGTAGACCTCTTCCAGGATCTCGCCGCACTCGGCACCCCGCAGCAGTTCGATCGTGCCGGTGTCCGAGCCGGTGCCCGTGCCGGTGTCCGATCCGGTCGCCGCGGCGTCGGCCGTTGCGCGTGCCCGGGGGAGGGCGAGGGCTGCCCTGTGGCGCGGCACCGTCAGCCGCCGGGTGTAGGTCGCCGGTCCGTAGCCGAACCTGCGGTAGATCAGGGCCTCGGAGGCCAGCAGCACGGAGAGGAACTCTCCCCGGGCCCGCAGTTCGGTGAGCTGATGCCGCATCATCGCGCCGAGCACACCCCGGCGCCGGTGCGAGGGCAGGACGCCGACGGCGGTCACCCCGCCGGCCGGGGCGAGGGTCTCACCGGGCAGGGTGAGCTCGAAGGAGTACGCGCCGGCGGTGCCGACGGGCCGCCCGTCCGCCGTCACGGCGAGCAGGCCGCGGTCCATCTCGAGCGCCGACCACCAGACCCCGCCGCCGTCCTCGGCCGGGGTTTCCGGGAAGCGCCCGAACGCGGCATGGAGCGTGTCGACGAAGACGCCGAGGTCCTGGTCGGTCGTGGGACGGATCTCCATCGCTGCCGCTGCCTTCCGGGATGACGGCACCACGACGTGTGGTGTCCCGCCACAGTGCAGCGTCGACCCATGGGCGGGTCAAGCGGATTACGGCCGGGCCCCCGGCCGGCGGCCCGGCCCGGTCCCGCCCGGCCCGGCCCGGTCCCGCCCGGGGCGAGTCGCGGCGCCTCAGTGGTGGGGGCCGTGCCGGCCGAGGGTCTGCACGGGGGCGGCGCCGGGGCGGGTCCACTGCGGTACGGGGCGGCTGGTCGGGCCCCAGGTGGCGTTCCCGTCCGCGTCCGTGCGCCAGGACCAGCACGCGTTGCCCCCCTCGGGCCGGCCCTCGGGGTTGTCCTCCCACGCCTCGCCGCGGCCGTAGGGCGTCCTGTCGAGCAGGGCGAGGGATCCGTTGACCGGCTCGTTGCCACGGCCCGTCGTGGAGTAGGTGAGGAACGCGCGGTCGCCGTCGCGCAGGAAGCAGGTGAGGTGACCCATGTCGCCGCCGACCGGCGCCTCCACGTCGCGCACCGAGTACCAGGGCTGGGTGTAACCCATGAACGCGACGTAGGGGGCCACCTCGTCCCAGCGGCCCGTGGTCAGGACGGCGAACGAGACGCCGCGGGCGTTGAGGTAGACGGCGTCCCGCAGATGCCAGGCCGTGGTGGTGCAGCCCTCGCACTGCCCTTGGTGCGGCGCGTCGTCGTACCACATGTGCTGGTAGACCATGAGCTCGTCGCGGCCCTGGAACAGGTCCAGGAACGGGACCGGGCCGTCGGGTCCGACGACCTCGACCGTCCCGTCGAACTCCACCATCGGCAGCCGGCGGCGGTCCGCGGCGAGGGCGTCGCCCGCACGGGTGTACGCCTTCTCGCGGACCAGGAGCTCGTCGCGGGCGGTCTGCCAGGTGGCCAGGTCGACGACGGCCGGCCGGCCGGGCAGCGCGGTGGTCGGGTCGTGCGGCGTGGTCGTCATGTGTCCTCCGTGGTGTCTCGTGCCGGGCGGCGTCCTGTGACGTCCCGCGACGGTCACCGGAAGAGACCCGCGCCCGGCCCGGAACTCATCGCCACCGGCGGCGCCCGCGAGACCGGGCCCGCACGGACCGGGCCGGGCGACCCGGCGCGAGCGGGCGGCGGGACCGCGGTGTCGGTCGGATGTCGGGGCTGTCGGTCCGATGTCGGCGGCCTGTCGGCCCGGTCCGGAACCTTTCGAGGAGAGCCGGGCGCCCGTCCGGCAGGCGTACGACACGCAAGGAATCACCATGACCACTGACGTCACGATCATCGGCGCCGGCCTCGGCGGACTGACGCTCGCCCGGGTCCTGCACGTCCACGGCATAACGGCCACGGTCCACGAGGCGGAGGCCTCACCGGCGGCCCGCGCCCAGGGCGGGATGCTCGACATCCACGAGGACAACGGACAGCCGGCGCTTCGGGCGGCGGGCTTGCTCGACGAGTTCCGCGGCCTCGTCCTGGAGGGCCGCCAGGCGATGCGGATCCTCGACCGGGACGGGACCGTCCTGTTCGACGAGCCCGACGACGGCACCGGCGGACGCCCCGAGGTGCAGCGCGGCGAGCTGCGGCGGATGCTGCTCGACTCGCTCCCGGCCGGCACCGTCCGGTGGGGCCGGAAGGTCAGCGTCACCCGTGCCCTCGGCGACGGCCGCCACGAGGTGACCTTCGCCGACGGCACCACCGTCACCACGAGCCTGCTCGTGGGCGCGGACGGCGCGTGGTCACGGGTCCGGCCGCTGCTCTCCGCCGCCGTACCGGAGTACACCGGCATGTCGTACGTCGAGACCTACCTGTTCGACGGCGACACCCGGCACCCGGCCGCCGCGAAGGCGGTCGGCGGCGGGTCGCTGCTCGCGCTCGCCCCGGGCAAGGCGATCCAGGCCCACCGGGAGAAGGGCGACACCCTGCACGCCTACGTGGCGCTCACCCGGCCGCGGGACTGGTTCGACGCCGTCGACTTCACCGATGCCGCCGAAGCCGGCGCGCGGATCGCGCGGGAGTTCGACGGCTGGGCGCCGGAGCTCACCGCGCTGATCACCGAGGCCGACGCCGCTCCCGTCCTGCGCCCCCTCTACGCGCTGCCGACCGGCCACCGGTGGGAGCGGGTGCCGGGGGTGACCCTGCTCGGTGACGCCGCCCACCTCTCGGTCCCGAACGGCGAGGGCGCCAACCTGGCCATGTACGACGGCGCCGAACTCGGCAAGGCCCTCGCCGCCCACCCCGACGACGTCGAGGCCGCGCTCACCGAGTACGAGCGGGCCATGTTCCCCCGCGGCGCCGAGGCCGCGGCCGACGGCACCAGGCTCCACGAGCTGATGTTCGGCGACAACGCACCGCACGGCCTGATCTCCGCCTTCGTCGAGGACGAGCAAACCCGTGACCTCCGCTCGTGGAACGGTCACCGGGACCGTTCCACGAATTTCCTCTCAGGCCCGTCCGCGGGTGGCCTGGGAATGCCGCGACAAGGAGTCGATGATCACCGCGGCGAAGAGCACCCCGCCCGTGATGACGAACTGCACGGCCGGGGGAGTGTCCGTGATCGCCATGCCGGAGGCGATCGACTGGATGACCAGCATGCCGAGCACCGCCGACCAGGTCGTACCGCGCCCGCCGAACAGACTGGTGCCGCCGATGACGGCCGCCGCGATGGCGTTGACCAGCAGCACGCCCGACCCCGAGCTCTGGCTCACCGAGGTGATGCGCGAGGCCAGGAACAGGCCGCCGACGGCGGCCATCGTGCCCGAGGCCGCGAGCACCGCGGTCTGCACCCACGTCACGCTGAGGCTGGCGCGGCGGGCCGCCTCGACGCTGCCGCCGAGCGCGTAGACCTGCCGTCCGTAGTGGGTGCGGCGGAGCAGCACGTCGAGACCGGCCACCACCACGAGGAAGATCAGCAGGGCGAGCGGCAGCCCCTGGAACCGGTTGAGCAGGTACGCGACGCCGAAGGCGACCACGGCGACCGCTGTGGTGCGCAACGCGATGGCCCGCGCCGACCGGTGCGGCATACCGATGGCCTTGCGGCGCCGCCGGTCGCGGTCGGAGACGAGGAAGACCGAGCCCGCGGCGACCGCCGCCAGGCCGTAGGCCACGGCGTCGTCGGTGAAGTAGTAGCTGGTCAGCTTGGCGACCAGCCCGTTCTCGTCGAGGTTGACGGTGCCGTTGTCCCCGAGGACGGAGAGCATCAGGCCGTTCCAGGTGAGCAGCCCGGCGAGAGTGATCACGAAGGCCGGCACCCGGGTTCTGGCGATGGAGTAGCCCTGGACGGTTCCCGCCACGGTGCCCGCCAGCACCGCGACGAGGAGCGCGAGCCACTCCGGCACCCCGTTGTTCACGTTCAGCACGGCGAAGACGGCCGCCGCGAGCCCGCTGATCGAGCCGACGGACAGATCGAGTTCACCGAGCAGCAGCACGAAGACGATGCCGACCGCGATCATCCCGGTGCCCACGATGTCCACGCTGAGATTGGACAGGTTGCGGGGCGAGAGGAAGTTCTCGTTGAGGGACTGGAAGGTGATCCAGACGACGGCGAGGACCAGGACGACGGGCAGCGAGCCCAGCTCACCGGCGCTCAGCTTGCGCCGGACGACCGCCGGCCCGCTCCGCACGGCACGGGCGACGGCCCGCATGCGGGTCACCACCTTGCCTCCCGCACGGCCGCCGGTGCGGGCGGGCCCGGTACGGCGCCGGTGACGGCCCCGGGCGCGTCGCCCCCGAGGACGGCGGTGGAACGCCCGGAGCGAATCTCCGGCACGGAAACCATCTCCTTCCCGAGGGCGTCAGGTCGACGCGTGTCCTGCCGACTCGGTGTCCGTTCGATGCGGATCAGGTCAGTCCGGCCCGGTCGCAGGCGGCCCGGAGCTGGGGGGTGCAGATCTGCCGGACGGTGTGCAGGCCGTCCTTCACCACCGTGTCCTCGATGTTGTCGACGGTCACCGACACCGGGGTGAGCAGCACGGCGGCGACCGCCTCCCCGCCGCTCGTCGGCACCTCGGCCGTGGCCACCTGCCCGAGACTCTCCCCGCGGGCCGCGGCGACCGCCATGGCGCCGCCGGCGGCGGCCTCGGGCGCGAACGGCTTGAAGACGGTCATGTACTGGTCGCCGCCGACGATGCGCTGCAGGGCCGAGAGCTCGGCGTCCTGCCCGGTGACCGGGGGCAGCGGGTCGACCTTGTTCGCCTTGAGGGCGGAGATGCTCCCGGCGGCGAGGCCGTCGTTGGCCGCGTAGACCCCGTCGATGGACCCGACGCCGAGGGCCGCGATGGCCCCGGACATGTTCATGTGCGCGGTCTCCGTACGCCACTGGAGGGTGTCGTAGGCCTTGCCGATCTTCACCTTTCCGTCGAGCACGGACAGGGCACCCTCCTCGAACGACTTCGTGTTCGGGTCGCTGGGGTCGCCGTTCATCATGACGATCTCGGCGCCGGGCACCTTGTCGCCCATCGCCCGCAGCAGCGCCCGGCCCTGCAGCCTGCCGACCTCCTTGCCGTCGAAGGAGACGTAACCCGTGATGGGGCCCTCGGCGAGCCGGTCGTAGGAGATGACGGGGATGTCCGCCCCGTGGGCCTTGGTGACCGCCGGGCCGAGCGAGCGGGCGTCCACGGGCACGAGCACGATGGCATCGACCCCCTTGGTGATCATCGAGTCCATCTGTTCCTGCTGGAGGGCCACATCGCCCTTGGCGTTGGCGTGTTCGACCGTGCAGTCGGGGCACAGTTCGTCGATCTTCCGCTCCAGCAGTGGCCTGTCCTGGGTCTCCCAGCGGGGTGTGGTGACGTCCGGCAGCAGCAGACCGATGCGGGTCCGGCCGTCCCGGCCGGGTTCGTCGCGGGTTTCCGCCCCGCAGGCCGTCAGGACGACCGCGGTGGAGACCGCGGTCACCGCGGCTGCTGTGTCCCTGATGCAGGCCTTCATGGGTGATACCTGCCGTAGACGACAATAGGGTGGATAGCAGTGGATATGTTCGGTTGATCCTTATATGCGATTCTGGTGGGTGGGTGCCCCGATCTCAACCTGTCGGCACCTGCGGCAGGATGGGAGGTACGTTGCGGACATGCCTCGACCGGGCCCTGACCTTCGCCGGAGCGACACTGGCGGCGGTCTACGCGCCGGAGGTCGGCACGCGCGAGCTTCAGCTGGTGGACACCTCCGGAAGCGTCCCTTCCGGACCGGCACCGCCGGAGCGGCTGCCGCTGTCCGGTGACTCGCCCGCGGCGCGCGCCTTCCGCACCGACCACCCCCTGTGGCTGACCGCCGAGACCCCGCTCGGCGCGCTGCCCCTCGGCATCCAGGGCAGCCGGCTGGGCTGCCTCCTCGTCCTGGGTGCCTCCCCGGACGGATTCGAGGTCGAACAGCGCCGCTTCCTGGAGCGGTACGCCGACGCGGTCGCGGCCCTCCTCCCGCCGGGCGCGGCCCCACCGATCCCGACTCCACTGCTGGGCCCCGCCCTGCGCAGCCTGCGCGTCGGCTCCTTCGTCCTCTCCCCGGACACCGGCCTGATCGAGGCCGACGACACCCTGCTCGAACTGGTCGGCATCACACCGGACGACTTCGACGGCAAGGTCGACACCCTGCTCGCGCACGCCCTCCCGGAGGATATGCACGCCCTGATGTCGGTCCTGGAGATGACCACCGACGCCTTCGGCCGACGGGACCTGGAGTTCCGGGTCCGGGGCCCCACCGGCGAGATGCGCTGGCTGAGCCTGAGCTGCCGGGCGGAGCCGGGCGCGGGCGACGGGCCGCAACAGGTCCTGGGCGTGGTGACGGCGACCCCGGTGCTGCGCCGCGGCGGCGACGACGTCTCCAGGATCCAGTGGCTGACGGCCGCCCTCGACGACGCCGCGACGGTCCGCGACGTCGGCCGCGTGGTGGTCGCCGCGCTGCGTGAGCCGCTGGCCGCCGACCACGTGGCCCTCGCCGCGGTCCAGGACGACCGGGTCATGGTCACCGCCCTCGACCCGCCCCAGCCCGGCGCCTGGCCGGACGTGTGGCGTACCGAGTGGCGCACGGAGTGGCCCGACGCACCGCTGCGCGCCCTGCCCACCCTCCAGGCGGCCCTGCGGGACGGCCGGATGGACCTCTGGCCCGCCGGTACGGCCCTCGAAGCCGGCCTGGCCGGGATCGGCGCCGGGGGACTGGCCGTGCTGCCGCTGCCCGCCAAGGGCCAGGTCGCCGGGGTGTGCATGGTCGGCTGGGACCGGCCGCACGAGTTCGCCCCCGAGGAACGGTCCCTGCTCACCGCCACCGCCGCCCTGGTCGGCCAGGCCCTCAAGCGCGCCCACGCGCACGACGCCGAGCAGGAACTCGCGACGATGCTCCAGCGCAGCCTGCTGCCCCGGCGCCTGCCCGAACTGCCCGGCGGGACCGCCGTCGCCCGCTATCTGCCGGCCAGACGCGGGCTCCAGGTGGGCGGCGACTGGTACGACGTCATCGCCCTCTCCGAGGACCGGGTGGCCCTGGTCATCGGAGACGTCCAGGGGCACAGCGCCGGAGCCGCGACGATCATGGGCCAGATGCGTACGGCCGTCCGGGCCTACGCCATCGAGGGCCACCCGCCCGACGTGGTCGTCTCGCACGCCAACCGGCTCCTCGTCGGCATGGAGACCGACCTGTTCGCCACCTGCTGCTACGCCGAACTGGACCTGGAGGAGGGCAACGTCCTCTTCGTCCGGGCCGGGCACCTCGCCCCCATGTTGCGTCTTCCCGACGGCTCCACCGAGGAGGTCGAGGTGGCGGGCGGCCCCCCGCTCGGCATCCTGGCGGAGGCGGACTTCCCCATGACGGCCGTCGAACTGGCGCCCGGCACGGTCCTCGCCCTGGTCACCGACGGTCTGGTCGAGGCCGCCGACCTGCCCCTGGACGAGGGCATGCGCCGGACGCGCCGCGCGCTCGCCGCGGCCGACCCCGCCGACCCGGGGAAGATGGCCGACGAACTCCTCGGCGACGACGGCCGCCGGGAGGACGACGTGGCGCTGCTGCTGCTGCGCTACGACGGCATGAAGACCCGGCCGATCCGGGCCGGCTGGATGGTGTGGCGGCTTCCGGACGCCGTCATGCACGCCCGCCGCTTCACCGCGCGCACCCTGCGCCGCTGGAAGGTCCAGGAGGCGGCCGACGCGGTGCTGCTGGTCGTCTCCGAACTCGTCACCAACGCCCTGGTGCACACCCAGGGGCCGGTTCGACTGGACCTGGTGCTGCGCGGGGACCGGGTGCGCGTCTCCGTGAGCGACTCCTCGCCGCGCGCGCCCGCCAAACCGGTGATCGTCGACTGGGAGGCGACCGGCGGCCGGGGCCTGCTGCTGGTCGAGGCGATGTCGGACGCCTTCGGGTCGGTCCCGGTGGCCGGCGGCAAACAGGTGTGGAGCGAGATCGCCGTGCCGGAGGGAGTGCCGTGAGGACGCGCCGCAGGGCTGTCGTCGCGGTGCTCGCCGCGGCGCTCCTGACGATGCCCCTGGCCGCCTGCGGCGGAGACGGCCAGGGGGCCGCCGAGGACTTCACCGTCGGCCTGCTGCTGCCCAGCCGCGCGGTCCCGCGCTGGGAACACGCGGACCGACCGCTGATCGAGGCGCAGGTGAGGAAGCTCTGCCCCGGCTGCCGGACGGAGTACGCCAACGCCGAGAACGACGTCACCCGACAGCGGCAGCAGATGCTCTCCATGATCACCAAGGGGGCCAAGGTCCTGATCCTCGACGCCGCCGACACCCGGGCGATGCGCTCCTCCATCCAGGAGGCGGACCGGGCGGGTGTCGCGGTGATCGCCTACGACCGCCTCGCCGAAGGCCCGATCACCGGCTACATCGGCTTCGACGGCCTCATGGTCGGCAGACTCCAGGGCGAGGCGATCCTGAAGGCCCTGGGACTGAAGCCCGGGCAGAGAGCCGCGAGCGACGACGTCGTCATGATGAACGGCGATCCGACCAGCCCGAACGCGGAGTCGTACCGCAAGGGCGCGCTGTCCGTCCTCACCGGCGAGGTGCGGATCGCCCGGTCGTACAACACCCCGGACTGGAGCACCCAGAACGCCCACACCAACATGTCCGCAGCCATCGCGGCCCTCGGCCCGGACCGGATCGACGGAGTCCTCGCGGCCAACGACAACATCGCCGCCGGCGTCGTCGCCGCGCTCAAGAGCGCCGGCGTCACCGACCTTCCGCCCGTCACCGGCCAGGACGCCGACCTCGACGCGGTGCGGCGCGTCGTCAAGGGCGAGCAGTACATGACGGTCTACAAGCCGTTCGCGAAGGAGGCCGCCGCGGTCGCCGCCATGGCCGTCGCCGTCGGCCGGGGCGAGGACCCCCGGGACAGCGCCACCACGACCGTCGACAGCCCCACCACGAAACGCATCCCGGCCGTCCTGCTCCAGCCGCGTCCGGTGACGGCCCGTGACATCGGGCGGACCCTGGTCAAGGACGGCCTGTACACGACGGCTCAGATCTGCACCCGTGAGCTCCTGACGGCCTGCGCGAAGGCGGGACTCACCCGCTGAGCCGCCGTCGAGGCCGTCAGTGCTGGTGCGGCTGCTGGTGCGGTTGGCCGTACGCCTGGCCGCCGACGCCGCCCGCGGCCTGCGCCGTCAACTGCTCCGCCTGCTCCTTGGTCAGCTTCTGCTCGGCCCCGCAGAACGTGCACTGCGTCGTGTGACTCGTCGAGATCGGGAACAGCGGCACGAAGAACAGCGTGAACTTCGTGACCCGCTTGCGCAGCGTGTGCGCGGCGGGATTGCCGCAACGGCCGCACACGAGCGTCAGTATCGCCAGCTGGTAGAGGTATCCCTTGGTGCCGAAGATGATCACGCTGTGCTTCCTTCTGGGTGAGTGTCCGTCCGGGCGGGTCGCCGTCGGGACGGCTGTCGGGACCGCTGTCCGCACCGCACAGTCTGCTGCATGGCCGGGTCACCCGGGTGAGCGGCAGGCGGGTCGATGCCCTGGGCCACGCGGGCGATCCCCCGGCCACGACTGCGGCGGCGGCCGCCGACCCACCGCCATGGTCGTCTGGCCGCCGCACGGCGGCGTTTCCGGCTTCCCCGCAAGGTAGGTCCCATGCTTCGAGTCCCCCGCTCGGCGGGCGTCACCACAGCCGCCCTGGCCCTCGGCCTGCTCGCCACGACCCCCGCCGTCGGAGACGAGCCGGCGGTCTCCGCTCCGCGCGTCGTCGCCCACTTCGACCTCGCCAAGGGCCAGTCACCGGAGAACATCGCCCTCGAACCCGACGGCTCCGCCGACCTGACGTTCTCCACCGCCCGGCAGGTCGCCAACGTCACCCGGCAGGGCAGGACGCGGGTCCTCGCGACCCTGCCCGCCGTGACGAACGCGCAGACACCCGTCGTCGGCAGGGCCGTCGTCCTCGGCATCACCCGCGCACAGGACGGCACCCTGTACGTCAACTACGCCACGGGCACCCGCGCGACCGGTATCTGGCGGATCCCCTCCGGCGGCGGCAAGCCCCGGCAGATCGCACAGCTGCCGCCGACCGGGTTGCCCAACGGCCTCGCCCTCGACGAGCGCCGGGGCGTGCTCTACGTCGCGGACTCGGTGCTGGGCACCGTCTGGCGCGTCCCGACCTCGGGCGGCAAGCCCAAGGCGTGGGCCACGGGAGCCGCGCTCGAGCCGACCAACCCACGGCCCGCGGCCCGCGTCGGAGTCAACGGCCTCCGGATCCACCGCGACGCCGTGTGGGTGTCCAACACCAACACCGGGACGCTCCTGCGCATCCCCGTGCGCGAGAGCGGCTGCGCCGGCACCATCGAGACCCGCGCGAAGGGCCTCTACGCGATCGACGACTTCGCGTTCGTGGACCGGCACCGCGACACGGTTCTCGCCGCCCTGACCGGCGGCAGCGAGCTCACCCAGGTCCGCCCGGACGGCACCCACCGGGTCGTCCTCACCCGGAAGGACGGCCTGTCCAACCCCACCTCGGTGGCCGTACGCGGCCGGTCCGTCTACGTCCCGAGCGCGGCGTACTTCACCCGGAGCGACCCCAACCTGCTCCTGGCCCGCGTCCACCAACGCGACCGCGGCTAGCCGCCCGGCGGCCCCGTACCCGGAAGGCGGGGTACGGGGCCGCGGGGGAGGGACAGAGGGGGACGGGAAGGCGGTCGTCGTCAGGCCGCCGGGCGCACCAGGCCGTACTCGTAGGCGAAGGCGACCGCCTGGACCCGGGCGCGGGCGCCGATCTTGGCGAGGATGTGGCTGACGTGGGACTTCACCGTGGTCGGGGCGATCGACAGCCGTGCGGCGATCTCCGCGTTGGACCAGCCGGAGGCGACGGCGACGAGGACATCGCGTTCGCGCCCGGTGAAGGAGTCGAGTCCGACGGCCCGCTCGCCGGGGCGCGGGGCGCGCTCATGGCGGACGGTGTCGATGAGCGCGCGGGTCAGCTCGGGGGTGATGACGGCGTCTCCGGCTGCCACGACGCGGATGGCCGCGGCCAGTTCGCGGGGTGTGGCGTCCTTGAGGAGGAATCCGCCGGCGCCGGCGCGCAGGGCGGCGTAGGCGTACCCCTCGTCACCGGTGGAGGTCAGCACCAGGATGCGCGGCGGCTCCCCGACCGGTCCGGCGGGGGCGGGGACCGCGGTGAGGTGTGGCGGGTGGGCGATGCGGCGGATGGTCTCGATGTCGTCCGTCTCGGGGCGCCGGCCGCCGAGCAGGACGACATCGGGACGGAGCGCGGCGCTCATCCGGACCGCTTCGGCCCCGCTCGCCGTGTCGCCCACGACGGTCAGGTCGGGCTCGGCGGTCAGCAGCATGCGCAGGCCGACGCGTTGAAGGGACTGGTCGTTGGCGATGAGTACGGAGGCCATGGCTGTGTTCTCCATGCGAGTGGGGGGCGTACGCCTCTCATGAACGAAACGGTTTCGTTCACTTGCTGGCCAGACTAGCCCTCGAAGTCATCGAAACGGCAGCGTTTCCCCGTGGTGTGGCTCACAACCGACGGAAGGGCCGGACCACGACGCGCGAAAGGGTCGGCCCCCGGAGGGACCGGCCCGCTCGTCGCGCAGGGGTCTTCGTTACGCCCAGCAGCCGTTCACGGTGGCCGCGAGGCCGTCCATGGCGTCCTTGATGTCGTTCGGGTTGGCCGTGGAGTTGTTCTCGATGAAGGAGAAGACCTTCCACTTGCCGTCCTTGCCCTGGGTCAGACCGCTCAGGGCGATGGCTCCGGTGAGGGTGCCGGTCTTCGCGTGCACCTTGCCGACAGCGCACCGGGAGTTCACGTCGTCGAAGCGGCCCCATTCCGGACCGAGCGTGCTGCCGGCCTCGCCGGAGACGGGCAGCCCGTCGAGGATGGAACCCAGGGTGGCGGAGTAACGCGATTCCGTCAGCAGTTCGAGGATTTCCGCGAGGGTGGCGGCCGGAATGCGATTGGCCCGCGAAAGGCCGCTTCCGTCGTGGATCTCGAAGTTGTCGAGGGAAACGCCGTACCGAAGGCTCAGCACCTTGCGCACGACGTCCGTGCCGTCCTCGAAGGTGGCCGGGCGGCCGGCCCCGAGTGCGGTCATCCGCAGCAGGGTCTCGGCGATGTTGTTGTCGCTGACCTTGATCATCTTGTGGACGATCGCCGACAGCGCTGCCGACCGGTGCCGTGCCACCGGCACGTCGCTCGGGCTCGCCTCGGCGCGGGTGACGGCGCCGTCGACGGTGACCCCGGCCGCCGTGAGCTGCTGGGCGAAGACCTGCCCGGCGTCGATCGAGGTGTCCTGGACTCCGTGCCCGTCGACGACCAGGGCGCGCACCGGGGCGACGGAGTCGGGGTAGTAGCCGGTGTTCCAGCCGTTGGCCAGGGTCGGTGCGCCGAAGAGGCTGTCGTCCACGGCGACCTTCACCGACGTCAGCCCCGCCGCCTTGAGCCCGGCGACCGCGGTCTTCGCCAGCTCGGCGAGGTCGGCGCTGGTCAGCGTACGGTCTCCGCCCCCGACCACGGTCAGGGTGCCGTTGCCGTAGACGACCTTCGTGGTGAACGTGTGGTTCGGGCCGAGCACGGTCAGGGCGGCGGTCGCCGTGGCGAGCTTGGTGTTGGACGCCGGCATCAGCGCGGTCGCGCCGTTGTGGTCCCACAGGGTGGTGTCCGACTCGGAGTCCAGGACCACACCGCTGACCTCGGACCCCAGGCGCGGGTCGGCGACGCGGGCCTCGAGATTGACGACCAGTTGCTGGTCGTCCGCGTCGAGCGTCCGGCCCGCCGTCGTGTCCTTGGCCGTCGTGCCGATGCCCTTCTCGGCGGCGAACGCCGAGGGGCCGGCCAGGGCCGCCGAGGTGACGGGCAGGGCCAGCGCGAGCACGATCGCGCGCCGGACGCCGGTACCGCTCTGCTTGGCCTTGCGGTGCCGGCGCCGACCGCCCGGGGCAAAGGAATGCACGGGCGTTTCCGCCACTATGTCGTTCATGGAGTATCTCAAGGCTTTCGTGTGGGGGCCCTGCGCGAGAGAATTCCGGCGCACCTTATCACCCGTCACATGCGACCCACAGGTAATCAAGTGCGCTGCTGACAGCATTTCAGCGGGCGGAAATCCTCCGGTTTTTCACACAGAATTCAGAGGCCCGACCCCAGGCTCTGGGTCGTGTAGGCGCACTCCGTGTAGATGTAGCCCGACTCGAGCTTGGCCGTGTCCGAGGCGGGCGTGGCGGAACTGTCGCCGTTCGGCTTGTGCAGGAAGAACGTGGTGCCGACCGGCAGGCTGATGGTGCGCTGCGGATAGTTCTTGCCGCTGTCGTTGCACGGCTCGAACGACGGGTTGATGGTGCTGCTGAAGGAGTACGCCTTGCAGCTGCCGCAGGCCTTGAGGGTGAAGCTGCCGGTGACCGGGCCGGTGAAGAGGACCGTGACCGCGTCCGGACTGTCGTTCTGCACGGTGACCGAGATGCTGCCGCCGGTACGGGTCGTCGGCAGCTTCTTGCCCGCGGCCGGCACGGTCTGGGCGATCTCCGCCGCTATGGCGATCTTCTTCGCCAGGCCGGCGTTCTTGGCGGTCTTGTGGGCGGAGGCGTACTCGGTCATGGTCGTCTGCGCCGACTCGAAGTCGCCGTCCCGGTACTGGTCCACGCCGCAGGTGTACGTGCCGGTGTCGGCGCTGGCCGTGGCCCGTCGGCTGTCCTTGTCGAGCGCGGCGCCGATGTCCGCCTGCCCGGCCTCCAGACCGTCGATCTGGGAGCCGAGCGTACGCAGCCGCTGGACCGCGGAGCAGGGTTCGGCCCCGTGCAGGTCCTTCTCGGTACGGACGACGGCGGCGGCCACGGCGGGTTCGACCTTCGCGGCCTGCTCCGACTCGGGGAAGGTGGTCAGCAGCTCCCCGTACTGCGACCCCCAGTTGGCCTCGCCCGCCGTGAGCGCCGTCGACGCGCACTCGTACAGCGAGGTGGCCAGCCGGTCGTCGGGCCAGGTCTTCAGTGCCCCGAGATCCGTCCCGGGAAGGCTCTCGGGAACGGTCCGCAGATACTTCAGCGGCTCCACCGCCTCGCAGTAGTCGCCCTGCGCGTACGGGGCTCCGACCGTCGTGTAGTAGGCCTTCATCCGGGCGGGCACCCGCTCGGCCGCCCGGGAACCGGAGTGGTCGGACCTGAGGTCCGCGTAGACGCCCAGCGCCTTGCGGTAGTCGGCCTGGGCCGAGTTGAACGGCTTGTCGCCGGCGGCCTGCACCAGCTCGTCGGCCTCGTCGAGCCGGTCGAGCAGCATCTGCTGGGTCGCCTCGTCCCGTGCGCTGTCGTACAGCACGACACCCCCGGCCGGCACGACCAGCAGGAGCAGACCGAGTCCGAGCGCGAGCGGCGCCCGCCGGAGACCCGTCAGCCGGGTGCGCAGGCCCACGCGCGCGCCGTCCGCCGCCACCGCGACGAGGAACAGGACGTACAGGACGAGGGCGAAGCCCGGGACACCGTCCGGGTCGGCCGGCAGCGCCACGAACAGCAGGACGACGGTGGCGACCCAGCACAGCGCCATCAGGGCCCAGCGACGCACCAGCGCGTAACCCAGGCCCAGACCACTGAGGTTGAGCACGGCCACCGCGACGGCCCGAGCACCGTCCGCCGGCGCCGGCGGCGGGGCCGACGGCATGGGCGGAACGTAGTGGAAGGTGTTGTGGTCGGTGTCGTTGTATCTGCCGTACTGGTCCCCCGACATGGCGGCTCCCCCCGGTCAACTGCGTCCGCACGTCTACAATTTGTCAGTGTACGGGCGAAGCGGACGGGCCGACAGGGGCGTCGGGGTTCCTGCGTACGATCCCGGCCGGGCGTGGCTCGGCCGAAGAGAGCCGGTCGGCGGAAAAGCGGGCCGGGCCGCCACAGGGGGCATGTGTGGCGGCCGCGGCTTCGCTATCGCGTCAGGCATGGGTCAGGCCACACCCCCCACCGTCTTCTTGCGGCGCAGGGCGTAGAGGCCGGTGCCGGCGACGGCGAGGACGCCGAGTCCGGCCGCGGTCGCCGACGGGGTGGCGAGGGCGCCGCCGCCGGTGTGCATGCCGCCGCTGGGCTTGTCGTGCTCCTTGCTCCAGCCGCCGGACTCCTCCTTGCCGCCGTTCCAGGAGTCCTTGCCGTGCTCACCGCTGTTCTCGGTGTCCTTGTCCTTGTACGTCTCGGGGTCGTACTTGGGGTCCTTCGCCGCACCGCGGTCGCTGCTGTCGTTCACCGAGGCGAGGGCGCCGCCGCCGGTGTGCATGCCGCCGTGCGGGGAGTCGTGCTCCTCCTTGCCGTGCTCCTCCTTGCCGTGCTCCTCCTTGCCGTGCTCCTTGCCGTAGGAGGAGTCCTCCTCCTTGCTGTACGAGGAGTCCTCGTCCTTGTCGTGCTCCTTGCCGTACGAGGAGCTGTCCTCCTTGCTGTAGGACGAGTCGTCGTGGTCCGTGTCACCGGCGGCGTAGGCGCCGGGGGCGCCGATGGCGAGGGCGGCCGAAGCCGCCGCGGTGGCCAGGATCATGCGAGCTGAACGCATCTGATGGTCCTTCCGTCACGACCGGGCAGCCGACACTTCGTCAGCTGACACGACCCGGCCCGACGTGATCCACCGTCAGTCAGCGAGCCCCGCTCCACCACTCAAGGCGCTCACCCGGGTGAAGCGGCCCGCCATCCCGGGGACCCCGCCCCGGCTAGTCGCCCTTCCGGGGGTGACCACTCCGACGGAGTAGCGGCGAAACGATTCGCGGGGTGAACGGGGCCCGTCGTCCGATCATCTTCGAGGGCACGCGGCGATCCTGGTGCAGGCCCTCGTTCCCTCGGCGGACCTGGGCTTTTCTCTCTATCGACCCTCATTTTCCCGGCAAGGAGTTCCGCTGTGCGTGTTCGTCGTACGGTGCTCAGCACCCTCGGTTCCGTCGCTCTCGTCCTCACCTCTCTGGGTGCGCTGACGGCCGCCACCGCGGGCCCCGCGGCCGCAGACCCGTGCGGCTTCTACGAGACCGGTTCCGACGCCTTCTACAACCACTGCACGTCCGACGGCTCACGCGTGGTCATCAAGGTCGACGTGGCCTGGGCGGCCGACTACGAGCGGTGCGTCGGCCCCGGCACGTCGTGGTTGGGCTCCGCCGCGAAGATCCAGGGCGCCTACTACACCGGCCGCACCTGCTGACGAGCGGTCACTCACTCCACGGTTTCTCGGGGTCCGGGGCGAAGTCGTCCCGGACCCCACGTGTCCGTCCACCGGCCCGCTGCGGGCCACCGGTACGCCGTCACCGGCCGGCCGGCCGGTCCTGTCGGTCCGGTCAGGTGGGTCAGGGCAGGTCGGTCCGGGCCGGACGGTCCAGGACGGTCAGCAGCCGGTCGGCGAACTCCTTCGGGGACTCGACGGCTCCGAGGTGGCCGCCCGGGAACTCGACGAGTTCGGATCCCAGGAGCTCCGCGAGGCGCGCGGCCGGTCCGTACAGCGGGAGTTGGCGGCGGGAGTCGCGTCCGGCGGCCGGTACCAGCTTGTGCGCCACGGACCGGAGCGCGGCGAGGTCGGGTACGGCCGAGGAGAACGGGCAGAGGACGCGGCCCAGGAAGACCGGCAGGTTGGTGTGCATCCGGACGGCCATCTCCCTTATCTCGGGCGGCAGTTCCGTGGGCTGTGCGGGCGCCTGCCGCCCCGGTCCGTCCGCCAGTCCCTCGCCGAGCCGGGTCATGGCGGCGTCGGCGCCCTCGGTGCGGAGGGTCTCGCGTACCTCGGCGAACAGCGCTCGATGCGGGGCGGGGTCCTCCAGCAGTTCCAGCAGCGGCGGTTCGTGTGCGACCACCCGGCGCAGCCGCTCGGGGTGCCGGGCGAGCAGCTCCACCGCGACGACGGCGCCGGAGCTGCAGCCGAGGACGACCGCCTCCTCGTCGGGGGAGAGCAGTTCGAGCAACCGGTGGGCGTCGTCGCTCCAGACCGACACCTTCTCGTCGGCGCGTGGAGTGTCCGCCGGGCCGTCGAGAGGGCTGCGGGACAGACCGCGCGGGTCGTACGAGACGACCGTGTGGCGGGTGGCCAGCTCCGGTGCCATGCCCGCGTACAGTCCGGCGTCCGCGGCGCCGCCGGGGATGAGCAGCAGGACCGGTCCGCTGCCGAGGGTCTCGTAGTGGAGGGTGGCGCCGGGCACTGCCAGGGTGCCGGTCCGGGGCGGGGTCATGGCTTGCTCCAGTCGGGTTGTCGTGTGTTCGAGGACCCTGCGCCCTCGAACAGTTTCCTAGTATCCCTAGGTTTTGACCTAGGGCAACTAGGTTTTCGCTCGAGTCGCCCTCTCTGAACAGCCGGAACGCGTCATGCGTAACTCTGGGTAACCCCTCTCCTGTCGTACAGTCGAAGCCGGGGAGGAAGACCGGAGGGAGGGACGGCGTGCCGCTGGAGCCGCTGCGGTTCGCGGTGCTGGGACCCGTTCGGGTGCTCCGGGCGGACGCGGAACTGGAGCTCGGAGGACCGCAGGAACGCGCCTTCCTGGCCCTGCTGCTGGTCGGAGCGGGGCGTCCGGTCGCCGTGAGCGAGATCGTCGACGTCCTGTGGGGAGCGGCTCCACCGCGCAGCGCGGTCAATGTCGTCCGGCGCCATGTGGGTTCGCTGCGCCGACTGCTGGAGCCCGGCCTCGCCGCCCGCGCGGAGGGGCGCTGGCTGGTGCGGGACGCCGGTGGATACCGGCTGGTGACCGACGGTGACTCCTCCGACCTGCTGAGGTTTCGCGCGCTGCGCGAGGAGGCGCGCCGGATCGCGGACCGTGCACCCGCGCAGGCGCTCGAACTCCTCATCGAGGCGCTGTCGCTGTGGCGCGGACCCCTCGCCGCCGGCATTCCCGCGCAGGCCCGTGCGCACCCGGCGTTCGACGCGGTGGACCGCGAACTGCCCGCGGCCGTGCGGCAGGCGGCGGACGCCGCGCTGCGCGCCGGAAGGCCGGACGCGGTCCTGGCCGACCTCCGACAGGCCGCGGCGCGGCACCCGTTGGACGAACCCCTCCAGGCGGGACTGCTCCTCGCGCTGGCGGCGGCCGGCCACCGCTCGGAGGCGCTGGCCGCCTACGAGGCGGTGCGGGCGCGGCTGGCCGAGGAACTGGGCATCGACCCCGGAGCTGAGCTGCGCGACGCGCGCGACACGGTTCTGCGCGGGGTGCGGGAGACGACGGCCGGGTCGTCCGGTGGATCGAGCGGTGCGGTGCCCGAGGACGCGGGCGCCGACGGTGCCCCCATGCAGGCGCAGACGCACGAGCCTGCGCCTGCGTCGGGCCCGCCGTCACCGTCCGCACTTCCGCCGCCTGCCCAACTGCCGCACGGCATAACGACGTTCACCGGTCGGGACGTCGAGCTCGACGCGGCGTTCGCGCTGTCCGGTGCGGACGGGTCCGGGCCCGGCACCGTGGTGATCAGCGCCATCGGCGGTATGGCGGGCGTCGGCAAGACCACGCTCGCGGTGCACTGGGCCCACCGGGTCGCCGACCGGTTCCCCGACGGGCAGCTCTACGTCAACCTGCGCGGCTTCGACCCGTCCGGTGCCGTCCTGGACCCGGGGGAGGCGGTCCGGGGGTTCCTCGGCGCGCTCGGTGTACCGCCGGAACGCGTCCCGCACAGGGTGGACGCGCAGGCCGCCCTCTACCGCAGCGTGCTCGCCGGCCGGCGGGTCCTCGTGGTGCTGGACAACGCGCGGGACACCGAGCAGGTGCGGTCGCTGCTGCCCGGCTCGCCCGGCTGCCTCACCATCGTCACCAGCCGCGACGAACTGTCCGGCCTCGTCGCCGCCCACGGCGCCCACTCCCTGGTCCTGCGCCCGTTCGACGCCGTCCAGGCGCGGGCCTTCCTGGTCCGCCGACTGGGTGCGGAGCGGGTCTTGGCCGAGCCCCGGGCGGCCGACGAGATCAGCGAGCTGTGTGCCGGACTGCCCCTCGCCCTCGCCTGCGTCGCCGCCCGCGCCGCCGGCCACCCCCACTTCCCGCTCGCCGCCGTCGCCGCCGAACTGCGCGAGGCCCACGGCAGCCTCGACGCCTTCGTCCGCTCCGACACCTCCGTGGACGTCGGGACGGTCTTCTCCTGGTCCTCGCGCGCGGTCTCGGCGGAGGCCGCCCGGCTGTTCCGGCTGCTCGCGCTGCACCCCGGCCCCGACCTCTCCCTGCCGGCCGCGGCCGCCCTTGCGGGCCTGCCCGTACGCCGGACCCGACCGCTGCTGGCCGAGCTGACCGGACTGCACCTCGTCACCGAACACAGTCCCGGCCGCTACGCCTTCCACGACCTGCTCCGCGCCCACGCCGGCGAACTCGTCCACGCGCGGCACACCGAGGCCGACCGCGCGGCGGCCCTGAACCGGCTGCACCACCACTACCTGCACACCGCCCACGCCGCGGACCGGCTGCTGGCCCCCAACGCCGACCCGTTGCCCCCGCCACCCGTGCCCGAGGGGGTCCCTCCCGAACCCCTCGCCGACGACGACCGCGCCCTGGCCTGGCTCACCGCCGAACACGCGGTGCTGCTCGCCGTGGTCGAGACGGCCGCCGCGTCGGGACAGCCCGTGCAGGAACGTCTCGCCTGCCAACTGGCCTGGTCCCTGGAGCCGTTCTTCGACCGGCGAGGGCACTGGCACGACGGTCTCGCCGTGCAGCGCACCGCGCTCGACGCCGCCCGGCGGCTCGCCGACCCCGCGCTGGAGGCCCGCGGCCTGCGTGGACTGGCCCGGGTGGAGGGCCGGCTCGGTCTGCACTCCCGGGCCGTTCCCCGGCTGGAGCGGGCCCTGGAACTCTTCACCGAGCTGGGCGACGACACGGGCCGTGCCCACACCCACCGCAGTCTCGGCTGGGAGTGCGACCAGCAGGGCGACCTGCCCGGCGCCCTGCGCCACAACCGGTTCGCCCTCGGCCTGTTCCGTGCGCTCGGCGACCGCGCCGCGCAGGCCAGCGTGCTGAACTCGGTCGGCTGGTACCACGCTCAGCTCGGCGAGTACCGGCGTGCCCTGACGCACTGCTTCGAGGCCCTCACCATGCTCCAGGAACTCGGGGACCGCTACGGGCAGGCCGCCACCTGGGACAGCATCGCCTACGCCCACCACCACCTCGGCCGCCACCCGCACGCGCTCCTCGGCTACCGCAACGCCCTCGCTCTGCTGCGCGACCTCGGCGTGCCCTACGTCGAGGCCGACATCCTGGTCCGGGTCGGCGACACCCACCTCGCCACCGGCGACCACGACGGCGCCCGCACCGCGTGGCAGCGCGCCCTGGTCCTGTTCAGGGGCCTGAACCATCCCGACGCCGAGCGGGTCGAGGCACTGCTGAACGCACGGGACGGTCACGCCGGTGCGGTCTGACCCCCGGCTCCGGCTCGATCACGCCACCGGACGACGCCTTGGGTGAAGTGACACGCTTCGAGGTGCTGGGGCCGGTACGGGTGTGGCGGGAGGAGCGGGAGCTCGATCCGGGCTTCCCCCAGCAACGCGCCCTGCTCGCCCTGCTCCTGACGCACGCCGGCCGGACCGTACCGACCAGCGAGATCGTCGACGTGCTGTGGGCCGAGCGGCCGCCCGCCAGCGCGCTGAACGTGGTGCGGCGTTACGTCGGCGCCTTGCGGCGGCTGCTCGAACCGGGGTTGCCGCCCCGCGCCCCGGGCCGGCGTCTGCTGCGCCGTACCGGCGGCTACCTCCTGGAGGCGGCGACCGACGAGGTCGACCTGCTGCGCTTCCGCGAGCTGACCCGGCAGGGCAAGCGGGCGGCGGCCACCGGACGGGCCGAGACGGCGGCCCGGCAGTTCGTCCTGGCGCTGGGGGAGTGGCGTGGGCCGGTGGCGATGGGGATCCCGGCGCCCGCGCGCGAACACGTCCAGTTCACGGCCGTGCAACGGGAACTCCTCGAGACGGCCCGGCTGGCCGCCGACGCGGCGCTGCTGTGCGGCCGGGCCGAGCAGGCGCTGCCGGCCCTGCGCCGGGCCACCGCGCACGACCCCCTCGACGAGTCGCTGCACGCCAGGCTGGTGCTGGTCCTGGCCGCCTGCGGACTCCAGGCGGAAGCGCTGGGGGCGTACGAGGACATCCGCCGACGGCTCGCCCGCGACCTCGGCCTCATCCCGGGCACCGAACTGGCGGCGGCCCACACGCGGGTACTCCGTCAGGACGTCGGACACCGACTCAAGAGCGGGCCCGTCGTCCACCTCGGCCGACCGATCGAAACCACGATGACCACCACGACCTCGGTCTGCACGACCTCGGCCGCCACGACCCCGGGGCCCATGACTTCGGCCCCCACGACCTCGGGCCCACCCGAGCCCACCACCCCGGGACTCACCGCCCCTGCCCCCGCCACCAACGCAAGCCGCACTCTCGGAACAACTGGCACCGGGGTGCCGGGCGCGGGGGCGCTCGGTGTCGGGGGCAGGGGCAGCGGGGCGCTCGGTGTCGGGGTGCCTGGCACCGGGGCGCCCAGTATTGGAGCGCCTGGCCCAGGGGCGTCTGGCATTGCAGCGCCCGGCACCGGAACGCCCGGCACCGGAACGCCCGGCACCGGAACGCCCGGCACCGGAACTCCCGGCACCGGAACTCCCGGCACGGGAACCCCCTGCGTGGAGGCTCCCGGCACCGGGATCCCCGGCACCGGAACCCCCTGCGTCGAGGCCCCCGGCATCGGGATTCCCGGCCCTGAGGGTTCCGGCGTGGGCGCGGTCGCTTCGGGCGATGCCGCCTTCGGGCCGCCCCAGCCGGGGGCTGCTGCCGAAGGGCGTGCCGCTGCCGGGGCCGATGCTGCCTCCGCAGGGCTCGCCGCTGCCGGGGTCACCGCCCCAAAACCCGCCGCTGCCGGGGCCGCTGCCGCTGGGGTTGCCGGGGCTGCCGCCCCGGAACTCTGCGCGTGCCATCTCACCGACTGCGGGGCTCCCGCTTTCGCAGACGTCGACTCCGGTCCCACCGTCCAGGGACTCAGCGCCCCCCGTCCTGCCGGTCCGGGTCCCGCGAGCCCAGGCTCGGCCGACACCAGGGATGTTGCCCCTGGGCCTGCCGACAACAGGGCTGTTGCCTTCGGGCCTGCCGACACCACGGCTGCTGTTGCCTTCGGGCTTGCCGGCACCACGGCCGCTGTTGCCTCCGGGCCTGCCCGTGCCGCCGAGGTGGGCGGTCCCGGCCGTATGACCGGTGACCCCGCCGGTCAGGGGCGAGGCGTCGGGGAGTTCGTGCGGCCCGCCCAGTTGCCGTCGGCCCTTCCCTCCTTTGTGGGGCGGGTCGTCGAGTCGGAGTGGCTGGAGCGGGCGGCCGACCCGGCGGCGGGGGTCGTGCTGGTCGGTGGGATGGCCGGGATCGGCAAGAGCACCCTCGCGCTGCACTGGGCGCACCGGGCCACCGACCGTTTCCCGGACGGGCAGTTGTACGTGGCGCTGCGTGGCTCCGATCCGGCCCGGCCCGCCGTGGAGCCGGCCGACGCGCTGCGCGGAATGCTCGCGGCGCTCGGCGTGCCCGAGCCCCGTATGCCGGACGGGCTGGACGCCCTGACCGGCATGTACCGCACCCTCCTCGCGCGTCGGCGCGTCCTCGTGGTCCTCGACGACGCCGCCGGCACCGGACAACTGAGCCCGCTGCTGCCCACCGGGCCGGGCTGCCTGGCGCTGGTCACCAGCCGCCATGCCCTGCCCGGACTGGTCGCCTCGGGAGCACGGCCGCTCCGCCTCGCAACCCCGCCCGCCGAGGAGGCGCACGCGTTGCTGGCCGGGCGGATCGGCGCCGAGCGGGTGGCCGCCGAACCCCGGGCCGCCGACGAGATCGTCGCCCGGTGCGGCCGGTTGCCTCTCGCGCTGGCCACCGTCGCCGCCCGCGCTGTCAGCCGACGGGACTTCCCGCTCGCCGCGGTGGCCGCCGCACTGCGCGAGGCGCACGGCACTCTCGACGCCCTCGCCGCCACCCGCGACGCCTTCCTGGGTTCCTACCGGCTCCTGGAGACGGACAGCGCGCGGCTCTTCCGGCTCCTGCCCCGGCACGAAGGGCCCGACATCACCGCGGCCGGGGCCGCCGCGCTCGCCGGGCTGCCGGTCCGCCGGGCCCGGCAGCTGCTCGGCGTGCTCGCCGACGCCCACCTCCTCACCGAGCCCGCGCCGGGCCGCTACACCCTCCACGACCTGCTGCGGGTCTTCGCCACGGAACGCGCCGCCGCGGAGGGCCGGCCACGCGGCCGGTGAAGGCGCTGTCACTTCGTTGTCACTCTTTTTGCACATCCGCCGAACTACCGTCCGGACGACGTGATGGACGGTCCCCGGAGGCTACGGCGGAAGATGCCCACTACCAGCACCACCAGTACCTGTGACAGTGCCCGCACCCTCGCCCCGCCCGTGGTCCGGACGCCTCTGGGTGTCGAGATCACAGCCGGGGTGGACACGCCCGCCCGGCTGCCGGGCGAGGCTTCGCCGCACCCCGCGCACCGGCTGCTCGCCCGTGACGCCGGCGAGTACCTCTTCGTCGGCCTGCGCGGCGGCGCGCGGCCCGACACCGCTGCCCCCGACACCGCTTCCCCCCGCGCCGCTGCCCCCGTTCCCGCCCATGAGCCGCCCGATGCCCCCGGCCTGCGTCTGGCGCCCGGGGACGTCTGCTTCTACGACGTCCGGCGCCCGCCCGCGCTCGATTTCCGCGAGCCGTTCCGGGCGACGACGTTCCTCGTCCCGGCCGACCTGCTCGGGCTGGTGGACTCCGACGTGCGGCGGATCGCGCGGACACCGGTGGCCCGCGCCTCCCGGCTAGGCACCCTGCTGTCGCCGCTGCTGTCCGACCTGGCCCGGGCCACGGCCGAGGCCCGGCCTCAGGTCGGCGAGATGCTCGCCTGGAACGCGGTGAACCTGCTGGCCACCCTCGCCGCCGAGCAGTTGGGCACAGCGGTACCCGGAACACCCGGAACACCCGGAACACCCGGAGGAGCCGCGGCCCCGGGTACACCCGGCGCGCACTCCCCGGTGCTGGGTCGCGTCCTGGAGTACGTCGAACTGCACCTGACCGACCCGGACCTGTCCCCGGAGGTCATCGCGCGTGCCCACCACATCTCCGTGCGCTATCTGCACAAGCTGTTCAAGGACGAGGGCACCAGCGTGGGCCGGTGGATTCTGCGCCGCCGCCTGGAGGAGTGCCGACGCGACCTGTTGCGGTACGGACGCGGCGGCCGGACCATCGCGGCCGTGGCCGCCCGGTGGGGTTTCCTGAGCGCCACGCACTTCAGCCGGGTCTTCCGGTCGGCCTACGGCATGTCCCCGCGCGAATGGCGGGACACCGCGGGGAGAGGCGCGCGGAGCGGTCACCGCTGAACGCGGCCGTGATGAACGGTTGTTCACCCCGCGGAGCAGAATCGTGTTCTCGCATTTCCTTTCGTGGTCGGAAGAATTCCGTGCCCACCCGGGAGAAGGCTTCTGTGCACTGTGAGCACAGCGTCGGTGCACGGGCGGACACATCCCGTCCGCTCGGCGGATCTAGCGTGGCGGAGCAAGACAACGCACTTCGAACAGCGCACATCGAACAGCGCACATCGAACAACGCACATCGAATACAGCAGGAGATGCCATGTCCGACGTCGTCGAGCCGGTCACGCCGGTGCTCGAGCCCGAGGCCGCGGCGTTCGCCGAGGCGACCGCCAACCCGCCGTACCTCTTCGACCTGCCGCCGGCGGAGGGGCGCAAGGCTGTGGACGAGGTCCAGTCCGGTGAGATCCACAAGCCCGCGGTCGACGAGGAGTGGATCACCGTCTCCGGCGGTCCCACGGGCAGCGTCCGGGCCCGGATCGTCAAGCCGGCCGGGGCCGAGGGCACCCTGCCGGTGATCCTCTACATCCACGGCGCGGGCTGGGTGTTCGGCAACGCCCACACCCACGACCGGCTGGTGCGCGAGCTCGCCGTCGGCGCGGAGGCCGCGGTCGTCTTCCCCGAGTACGACCTCTCACCCGAGGCCCGCTACCCGGTCGCCATCGAGCAGAACTTCGCGGTCGCCCGGTGGATCGTCGAGGAGGGCGCGTCCAAGGGCCTCGACGCCACGCGCATCGCCGTCGCCGGTGACTCCGTCGGCGGCAACATGACCGCCGCCCTCACCCTGATGGCCAAGGAGCGCGGTGGCGTCCCGCTGGTCCAGCAGGTGCTCTTCTACCCGGTCACCGACGCGAGCTTCGACACCGGCTCCTACCACCGGTTCGCGGAGGGCTACTTCCTGCGCCGCGACGGCATGCAGTGGTTCTGGGACCAGTACACGACCGACGAGGCCGAGCGCGCCCAGATCACCGCGTCGCCGCTGCGCGCCACCACCGAGCAGCTCAAGGACCTGCCCCCGGCCCTGGTCATCACCGGCGAGGCCGACGTGCTGCGCGACGAGGGCGAGGCGTACGCGAACAAGCTGCGCGCGGCCGGTGTCCCGGTCACCGCGGTCCGCTTCCAGGGCATCATCCACGACTTCGTGATGCTGAACGCGCTGCGCCCGACGTACGCCGCCGAGGCCGCCATCACGCTCGCCGTCGGCACCCTGCGCGACGCCCTGCACGTCTGACCCTCAGGAGACACACCGCTATGACTACCCCCACCGTCGTCCTGGTCCACGGAGCGTTCGCGGACGCCGCGAGTTGGTCCGGCGTCATCGCCGAACTCCAGGGCCACGGCGTCCCCGTGGTCGCCCCGCCGAACCCGCTGCGCGGCCTCGCCTCCGACGCCGCGTACGTCGCCTCCTTCGCCGCTCAGATCGACGGCCCGGTGATCCTCGTCGGTCACTCCTACGGCGGCGCCCTCATCACGGTGGCCGGCACCACGGAGAACGTCGTCGGCCTCGTCTACGTCGCCGCCTACGCGCTGGCGGAGGGCGAGAGCCTCGGCGAGCTCCAGGGCCGCTTCCCGCTCTCCACGCTGGTCAGCAACCTCAAGCAGTGGACGTACCCGGTGCCGGGCGGCGAGCCGGCCGTCGAGGTCACCATCACCGAGGACGCCTTCCCGTCGGTGTTCGCCGCCGACCTGCCCGCGGGCGTCACCAAGATCCTGGCCGCGTCCCAGCGCCCGCTGGCCGCCGCCGCGTTCGAGGAGACCGCCACCGCGGCCGCCTGGCAGACCAGGCCGTCCTGGGCGCTGATCGCCGGTGCGGATGAGGCCATCAACCCCGAGGTCGAGCGCTTCGGCGCCCAGCGGGCCGGGGCGACGATCGTCGAGATCGACGGCGCCTCGCACGCCGTCGCGGTGTCGCAGCCGAAGGCGGTCGCGGAGCTGATCCTCGACGCGGTCCGCGCGACGAGCTGACGCCCATCGAGAACAGCCGCGCGGACGTGACCCCTGTGCACGTCCGCGCGGCCCGTCAACGGCCTCGCACCCGTCGTACGAGGTCGGCGGCGGCCTCCGGCCACTCGGGCCGGTCGAAGGCGAAGCCCGCGTCGAGCAGCCGGCCGGGGACGACACGCCGGCTCTTGAGGAGCAGTTCGGTGTCCGAGCGCAGGGCGTAGGCGCCGAGTTCCGCCATCCACTTCGTCGCGGGCAGACCCACCGGGACCCCCCACGCGCCGCGCAGCGCGCGCATGAACGCGCGGTGGGGGAGGGGGGCCGGGGCGGCCAGGTTCACCGGTCCGGCGAGGTCGTGGCGTGCGACGAGGAACTCGACCGCGCGGACGAAGTCGTGGTCGTGGATCCAGGACACGTACTGACGGCCGCCCGCGACCGGGCCGCCGAGGCCGAGCCGGGCGAGCCGCGACAGCACGTCGAACACCCCGCCCCGGTCCGGGCTCATCACCATCGCGGCCCGCAGGGCGACCTTGCGGGTGTGCGGGGTGTCGGCCATCTCCTGCTCGCGCTCCCAGGCGGTCGCGATGTCCACGCTGTAGCCCCAGTAGTCCGGGACGCCGGGTTCGGCTCCGCCGATCACGCCGGTGGCCTCGTCGTTGGGGGCGTCGAACCGGTGGGCGTAGACGGTGGCGGTGCTCATCTGGAGCCAGACCCGCGGGGGCCGCGCGGCGGCGGCGATCGCCTCACCGACGACCCGGGCCGAGTCCACCCGGGAGTCCATCATCGCCCGGAGGTTGTCCGGTGTGTAGCGGCAGCTGACGCTGCGCCCGGCCAGGTTGACCACGACGTCACTGCCGTCGACGACCTCGGCCCAGGGGCCGAGGGTGCGGCCGTCCCACCGGATCTCGCCGTGACCCGTGGGCCGTCTGCTCAGCACCACGACCTCGTGTCCGGCCGCGGTCAGCGCGCGCCGCAGCACGGTCCCCACCTGCCCGGTCCCGCCGGGCAGCACGATCTTCATGAGTAAGGCCCCCTCTTGTCGGAAGGGACCCTACCTCTTATTTGAACGCGTTCAAAACACCTCGGGCCGTCCCATGCCCCGTGCGCCTCCCACGCGGCCCGGACCCCCGGCTCCAGCGCGCCTCGATCCACGACGGCTTGACCGAGGTGTGGTCGCCCGCGAAGAGCAGCGGGCCCTCGGCGGAGCGGATGGCGCTCAGCGGTTGCGTGTACCGGCCGGGGAGCAGGACGGACGCCTCCCCGTAGGCGTAGGGATCGCGCAGGCGGCTCTGGGTGCCGCCCGCCCCCGTGCGGAAGACCTCGACGCGTTGGCCGTAGACCTGCTGGAGTCCGCCCGGGGCGTGTGCGGGTAGTGCGCCTCGTCGTCCAGGGAGTCCCAGCGGGAGGCTCGTCGGCCCAGCTGCAGGAGGCGAGGACGACCCCGCCCGCGCTGCCCTCGACCGGGTGGGACGGGTTGATCAAGCGGGACAGGGGCGGAGCGGAGGCGGCGGGGCGCGCTCCTGTGGGTCAGCACCTGAACGTGCAAGCGCGCCGGTGCGGGAGTGCTCCCGCGGTGCTTCCCGCGCAACTGAAAGGCGGGCGTGGGAAGTTTGCGCCGCGCGCGGGCCCGTCGGCTATCAGGTCAAGCGTCCCGGACCCTTGACTCGGTAGGGATCTGTCGCGATCCTCGTCGCACTATCTTGCGTCGGTCATGACAATCTCATGGGCAGTCAAAAAGCCCTCGTCGACCGCGCCTTCCCGCCGACCGAGGGACGTGGGCTATGACCATGACCGGACGCCCGTACCGCAGACGCCGAGATGTCACCGTCGTCTCGCTGCTCCTTCTCGTGCTCGCCACGGTCCTCGGCCCCACACCGAGCTCGGCGGCCGGCGCGGACTGGTGGACACCCACGGCCAGGCCGGCCCCCGACTCCCAGGTCAATGTGACCGGCGAGCCGTTCACCGGCACCGACCCGGCGGGCGATGTGCGCGGGTTCGTCGACGCGCACAACCACCTGTTCTCCAACGAGGCCTTCGGCGGCCGGCTCATCTGCGGCAAGGTGTTCTCCGAGGCCGGGATCGCCGACGCGCTCAAGGACTGTCCCGAGCACTACCCCGACGGCACGCTCGCGCTCTTCGACTACATCACCCACGGCGGCGACGGCAAGCACGACCCGGCCGGCTGGCCGACCTTCAAGGACTGGCCGGCCTACGACTCGATGACCCATCAGGCGAACTACTACGCCTGGGTGGAGCGGGCCTGGCGCGGCGGCCAGCGGGTGCTGGTCAACGACCTGGTCACCAACGGCATGATCTGCTCCGTCTATCCGTTCAAGGACCGCAGTTGTGACGAGATGACGTCGATCCGCCTCCAGGCGAAGCTGACGTACGACCTCCAGGCCTACATCGACAAGATGTACGGCGGCACCGGCAAGGGCTGGTTCCGGATCGTCCTGGACAGCGCTCAGGCGCGTGAGGTCATCAAGCAGGGCAAGCTGGCGGTCGTCCTGGGCGTCGAGACCTCCGAACCGTTCGGCTGCAAGCAGATCTTCGACATCGCGCAGTGCAGCCAGGCCGACGTCGACAAGGGGCTGGACGAGCTGTACGCGCTGGGCGTGCGCAGCATGTTCCTGTGCCACAAGTTCGACAACGCGCTGTGCGGCGTCCGCTTCGACGAGGGCGGCCTGGGCACGGCCATCAACGTCGGCCAGTTCCTGTCCACCGGCACCTTCTGGCAGACCGAGAAGTGCACCGGACCGCAGCGCGACAACCCCATCGGCACCGCGGCCTCCGAGGCGGAGGCGGACCTGCCGGCCGGCACGGAGGTCCCCTCGTACGACGCGGACGCCCAGTGCAACACCCGTGGGCTCACCGCCCTGGGCGAGTACGCCGTGCGCGGCATGATGAAGCGCAAGATGATGCTCGAGATCGACCACATGAGCGTCAAGGCCACCGGCCAGGCCCTCGACATCTTCGAGGCCGCGAACTACCCCGGCGTGCTGTCCTCGCACAGCTGGATGGACCTGAACTGGACCGAGCGGGTCTACTCCCTCGGCGGCTTCGTCGCCCAGTACATGCACGGCTCCGAGGGCTTCGGTGCCGAGGCCGAGCGCACCGACGCGCTGCGGGACAAGTACGGCGTCGGCTACGGCTACGGCACCGACTTCAACGGCATCGGCGACCACCCCGCCCCGCGCGGAGCCGACGCCGCGAACAAGGTCACGTACCCCTTCAAGAGCGTCGACGGCGGCTCCGTCATCGACCGGCAGACCGTCGGCACCCGCACCTTCGACTACAACACCGACGGCGCCGCCGACGTGGGCCTGATCCCCGACTGGATCGAGGACATCCGGCTCGTCGCGGGACAGGACGTGGTCGACGACCTCTTCCGGGGCGCCGAGTCCTACCTCGGCACCTGGGGCTCCACCGAGCAGCACCAGGCCTCGGTGGACCTCGCCAAGGGCCGTAGCGCCACGGCCGGTTCGTCCGAGTCCAACCCGTTCACCAGCTACCAGCCCGGCCGTGCCGTGGACGGCGACGACACCAGCCGCTGGGCCAGCGACTGGAGCGACGACCAGTGGTGGCAGGTCGACCTGGGCTCCACCAACCTGGTCTCCCGCGTCACCCTCGACTGGGAGCGCGCGTACGGGAAGTCGTACCGCGTCGAACTCTCCACCGACGGCACCACCTGGACGACCGCCTGGTCCACCACCTCCGGCGACGGCGGCCTGGACACGGCCCGGTTCACCGGCACCCCCGCCCGCTACGTCCGGGTGCACGGCCTGGACCGGGGCACCGATTGGGGATACTCGCTGTACGAGGTGGGCGTCCACAGCGCCTAGCGGGCAGCCACGGGGGGACACACATGGCACGGATGCCGTCGGCGCAACGGCGCCGGCAGCTGACGGAAGCGGCGATCAGGGCGATGGCCCGGGACGGCGTCCCCAGGACGACCACCCGGTCCATCGCCGCCGAGGCCGGGGTGTCCCTGAGCGTCTTCCACTACTGCTTCGACTCCAAGCAGGCCCTCGTCGAGTCCGTCATCACGACACTCACCGACCACTCGGTGAGTGTCGTGAAGGACGCGCTACGGCCCCGGGCCACCCTCGAGGAGACCGTCCGGGCGGGCTTCCAGGCGTACTGGGACCACGTCCGCGCCCACCCCGACGAGCACATGCTCACCTACGAACTCACCCAGTACGCGCTGCGCGAGCCGGGACTCGGACAACTGGCCCGGCGGCAGTACGAGTTGTACGGCGACGCCTACACCGAACTCATCGAGCAGCTCCGCAGCGGCATGGACCTCCGGCTGAGCGTCCCCGTCCCCGTCCTGGCCCGCTATCTGGCCGCCATGACCGACGGTCTGACCCTCAACTACCTCGTCCTGGGCGACGCGACCGCCTGGACCGACATCCTCGACACGGTGACCGCCCACATCGCGGGTCTGGTCATGGCCGACGCGCCCGCTACGGGGTCCGGGCGATGAGCAGGGCGACGTCGTCGTGGTCGTCGGGGTGGCGCAGGCCGTGGAGCAGCAGGTCGCAGAGCTCCTCCAGGGGCCGGCCGGGCTCGTCCAGGAAGGTGAGCAGGACGGCCAGGCGGTCGTCGATGGGGTGCAGGCGGGTCTCCACGAGGCCGTCCGTGTACAGGACCAGCAGATCGCCGGGGGCGAGGTCGACCGTGGTGGTCTCGAAGGGGACACCGCCGACGCCGAGCGGGGCTCCCGGGGGCAGCTCCAGCAGCCTCGGATCATGGCCGGGACCGGACAGCGCGGGCGGCATATGGCCCGCGTTGGCGATGCGGCACTGCCGGGTACGGGGGTCGTACACCGCGTACAGGCAGGTCACGATGTAGTGCTCCAGATCGCAGGTGATCTTGTCGAGGTGCCGCAGCACATCGCCGGGCTCTAGGTCGAGGTCCGCGTAGGCACAGGTCGCGGTGCGCAGCCGGCCCATGGTGGCGGCGGCGTCGATGCCGTTGCCCATGACGTCCCCGACGACCAGCGCGGTCTTGTCGTCGGTCAGCGGGATGACGTCGTACCAGTCGCCGCCGACCTCGCTGGTCGCCTGGGCGGGCTGGTAGCGGGAGGCCAGTTCCAGACCGGTGTGATGCGGCGGGTGGTCGGGCAGCAGACTGCGCTGGAGGGTGAGGGCGGTGTTGCGCACGCTCTGGAACCAGCGCGCGTTGTCGATGGCCACGGCGGCGCGGCCGGCCAGCTCACTGGCCAGGATGACGTCGTCCTCGTCGAACGGCAGCGGATTGCGGGTGCGCTTGAGGTCGAGGGCGCCGAGCACCTCGCCGTGGGCGATCAACGGCACGGCGAGGTACGAGTGGACCCCGGCCCGCGCCAGCAGCGCACCGCCCTCGGCGTCCCGCGCGATCCGGGGGATGTCCTGCTCGCCGACGTGCCGCACCAGGACCGGCCGGCCGCTGTGCACGCACAGGGTGACCAGGCGGTCACCCTCATAGGCCGCGACGTCGCCCGGCGGGTCGGCGGCGCGCAGCGCCACGGTGGGGTGGGACGACTTCAGCGCGAGGGCGCGGAACAGCTCCGGACCGTTGTCCGGCCGGCGCGAGCGGCGGCAGGCCAGGGCGGAGTCCAGGATGTCCACGGCGACGACGTCGGCGAGCTGCGGGACGGCGATGTCGGCCAGTTCGTGGGCGGTCCGGTCCACCTCCAGCGAGGTGCCGACCCGGGTGGAGGCCTCGGCGATGAGCGCGAGGCGCCGCCGGGCCCGGTCGGCCTCCGCGGCGGCGCGGTGCCGTTCGGTGACGTCGACGACCGAGGCGGCCGCGCCCAGCACCCGCCCGCCCGGGTCCTCCAGTCGGTAGAAGGAGAGGGACCAGGCGTGCTCGTGGTCGGGGTCGGTCGGCGGGCGGCCCACGTGGTACTGGTCGAGCAGCGGCGTGCCGGTGGTGAGCACCTGCCGCAGCGCGGACTCGATGGTGTCGATGTCGGGAAGGGGCATCACCTCCCTGAGCCGACGGCCGACATGGTCCTCGGCGGGGATGCCGTCGATGCGTTCCAGCGCCGGGTTGACCAGGAGATAGCACAGGTCCGGGTCCAGGAGGGCCAGACCGATCGGCGACTGGTTGATCAGCCGTTCGCACAGCGCCAGATCGGTCTCGACGCGCTGGAGCAGATGGTGGTCGGCGGCGATGCCCAGGGCGTAGACGTCCCCGAGATCGTCCTGCAGCCGCATGTTGCGGAACTCCATCAGCCGGCTGCTGCCGTCCTTGTGCCGGATGGGGAACGCGCCGGCCCAGCTCCGGCCGGTCTCCAGCACCTCCGCGAAGAGCCTCACCACGGACTGCAGGTGCTCGGGGTGGATCAACAGCCGTGCCGCGTACTTGCCGAGGGCCTCCTGCGCGGTGTAGCCGAAGAGATCCTCCGCCTGGGGGCTCCAGAACACGATGCGTCCGTCGATGTCGATGACCATCGCGGACACGCTCAGCAAGTCCAGCAGACCGGTGCGCGCGGGCGTCTCGACGCCGTACGCGTCCCCGCCCGACCGGGTGGGTTCGGCTGTCATCGCGGAGCCTCCTCCTGTACCTCCATGCTGCCTCTGGTTCGGCGTGTCCGAAAACCGGGAGCTCTCGGGGAGCCCCGCAGGAGGAGCCGACGGCGCCGTGCGCATCGGGCGGACAAGCAGGACCATGGTCGTGTAAAGGACGGAACCCATGGATTCTGCGCGAGATGCTTTCGACGCTCCGACGCCCGCGGAACCACGCGATGTCCTCGACGCGTCCACCGACGCGGCGGCGATCGTGTCCGCGGCAGGCGTCGTGGTCGGCTGGACGCGTGGTGCGGAAGCGCTGCTCGGCCGCCCGGCTTCGCAGGTCGTCGGCCGCTCGGTCGCGGAGCTGGTGGCGATGGACCGGGACCCGGCACGGGTGGCCGGTGTCGCGGCGCGGTGCCGGGCCGGGATGGGGTGGAGCGGCGCCGTCTCGGTACGGCACCGCGACGGCCGCCCCGTCGACGTCGACCTGAGGGTCTCCGCCTCCTTCCGGATCGGCGACGACGAGTGCTTTCTCCTCTCGGCGCGCAGGCGGAGCGAGCAGTGGGCGCTGGGCCAGTCCGTCCTCGACGGGTTCCTGACCCGTTCCCCGGTCGGGATGGCGGTGATGGACCTGGAGCTGCGCTATGTGTGGCTGAACGACACGCTGGAACGGTTCGGCGGTGTGCCCCGCGAACAGCGCCTGGGGCGCCGGCTCAGCGAGCTGCTGCCCGGACTCCAGGCGGTCGCCATCGAGGGACTGATGGGCAAGGTGCTGGAGACCGGGGTCCCGGTCACCGACTACGAGTACCTCGGGTGGAGCTGGGCCGACCCGCACCGCCGGCACGCCTACTCCACGTCGTTCTTCCCCCTGGTGGGAGACGACGACTCCGTCACCGGGGTCTGCTACATGGTCCAGGACGTCACCGAGCGATGGCACGCCCGCCGGCTGCTGTCGCTGGTCAACGAGGCCGGGACCCGCGTCGGCACGACCCTGGACGTGATGCGCACGGCCCAGGAGCTCGCCGACTTCGCCGTTCCCGGATTCGCGGACTTCGTCATCGTCGACCTCCTGGAGCCGGTGCTCAGCACCGAAGGGCACGGTGCGTGGCTGACCGACGCGGGACCGGCGCCCGCGCGACCGGTGATGCGGCGCGCCGGAATGTGCTCGGTGCGCGAGGGCTGCCCGGAGGCCGTGGCACGGATCGGGGACCGGGTGGACTTCCTGCCGCCGCCGCACGACGCCCACCTGCTCATCGACGGCGAGCCGATCCTCATCCCCGTGCTCGATCCCTCAGACGACTTGTGGACCACCGAACAGCCCGAACGGGCGGTCAGCATCCGCGAGTTCGGCCTGCACTCCCTCATCTCCGTGCCGATGCGGGCGCGGAACACGGCCCTGGGTCTGGCCACCTTCGTCCGGTCCCTCAACCCCGTCTCGTTCCGGTCCGACGACGTGATGCTGGCCCGGGAGCTGGTGGCGCGGGCGGCCCTCTGCGTCGACAACGCCCGCCGGTACACCCGGGAACACACGGCGGCGGTCACCCTGCAGCGCAGTCTGCTGCCCCACGCCCTGGCGGGCGGAACGGCGCTGGAGCTGGCCTCCTCCTACCTGCCGGCGGACGCCACGGACGGGGTGGGCGGCGACTGGTTCGACGTGATCCCCCTGTCCGGGGCCCGGGTGGGACTCGTCGTCGGTGACGTGGTGGGGCACGGCATCGCGGCCGCGGCGACCATGGGCCGGCTGCGCACCGCGGTGCAGACCCTCGCCGACATGGAGATGCCCCCCGACGAACTGCTGGCCCACCTCGACGACCTCGTGCTCCGGCTGAGCGCCGAACGGACCGGCGCGGAACGGACCCACGACGCGGCCGCCCAGCAGGGCGCCACCGCCTTCCTGGGGGCGACCTGTCTGTACGCCGTCTACGACCCGGTCACCAGGCGGTGCACGATGGCGCGGGCCGGACACCCGCCGCCCGTCGTCGTCGCCCCCGACGGGCGGGTCTCGTTCCCGGAGCCCCCGGCCGGGCCTCCGCTGGGGCTCGGCGGGATGGCGTTCGAAGCCACCGAGATCGAGCTCGCCGAGAACAGTCTGATCGGTCTCTACACCGACGGCCTCGTGGAGGGGGCCGACCGGGACATCGAACAGGGCATGTCCCGGCTCGGCGAGGTGCTGGCCCGCTCCGACGCCGACCTGGCGACCCTGTGCACCTCGGCGGTGCGCCAACTCGTGCCCGTGCCCCAGCCCGACGACATCGCCCTGCTCCTGGCGCGCACGCACGCCCTCGGCGCCGACCACGTCGTCTCCTGGGAGGTGCCGGCGGACCCGGCCGCCGTCGGTGACGTCCGGGCCCGGGCCACCCGGCAGGTGGAGGCCTGGGGGCTGGCCGAGCTGGCCATGACGTCCGAGCTGATCGTGAGCGAGCTGGTCACCAACGCCGTGCGCTACGCCACGCCCCCGATCCGGCTGCGGCTGATCCTCGACGCGCGCCTGACCTGCGAGGTCTCCGACGCCAGCAGTACGGCCCCACGGTTGCGGCATGCCCGGATCACCGACGAGGGGGGCCGCGGCCTGTTTCTGGTGGCGCAGCTCGCCCACCGGTGGGGCGCCAGGTACACGGCCGACGGAAAGATCATCTGGGCCGAGCAGGAGCTCCCCTGACCCGGCCCGCGCCCCTTGAGGACCCCGCCCTAGACCGTCGGCCGTAAGGGCCGCGTCAAAGGCGGGGTCGCCCCCGTCAGGGATGTGTCAACGACGGTCGTTTCCGGCCATGGACGGTGTTCTCTCGACCTGTCCGTACCTCTTCCGAACCTCTCCAAGGAGTTCGCGATGGCCGATCTGGCCTTCGTCGTCACCACGATCGCGGTCTTCGCGCTGGTGGCCCTCGTCGCCAAGGGGGTGACCAAGCTGTGACCGCCGAGAACATCGTCGGCCTCGTCGTGGCCGTCGCCCTGCTGGGCTATCTGGTCCTCGCCCTGATCTTCCCGGAGAGGTTCTGAGCGGCCATGGGTCCCGTACTCGCCGGCGTGCTCCAGCTGCTGGCCCTCATAGCGGCGCTGGCGCTCGCCTACATCCCCCTCGGCACCTACCTGGCCCGGGTCTACTCCTCCGACCGGCACTGGCGCGTAGAGAAGTGGATCTACAAGGGCATCGGTGCCGACCCGGACACCGAGATGCGCTGGCCCGCCTATCTGCGCGGTGTCCTCGCCTTCTCGGCGGTCGGCGTCCTCTTCCTCTACCTGCTCCAGCGGCTCCAGGGGCATCTGCCCGGCTCGCTCGGTTTCCAGGCCATCGACCCGGACCAGGCGTTCAACACCGCCGCGTCCTTCGTCACCAACACCAACTGGCAGTCGTACTACGGCGAGCAGGCCATGGGCCACGTCGTGCAGACCGCCGGTCTGGCCGTGCAGAACTTCGTCTCCGCGGCCGTCGGCATCGCCGTCGCGGTGGCGCTGGTGCGTGGGTTCGCCCTCCCCCACTCTCGGCTTCGCTCGAGCGGGGGGACCCCCATCCGCACCGGTGAGCTCGGCAACTTCTGGTCGGACCTGGTGCGCGGGACCGTCCGTGTCCTGCTGCCGCTCTCGGTCGTCGCCGCGATCGTGCTGGTCGCCTGCGGCGCCATCCAGAACTTCTCCGGCATCCACGAGGTCGGCCGGTTCATGGGCGGCTCGCAGCAGTGGAACGGCGGTGCGGTCGCCTCGCAGGAGGCCATCAAGGAACTGGGCACCAACGGCGGCGGCTACTTCAACGCCAACTCCGCCCACCCGTTCGAGAACCCGACCCCGTTCACCAACCTCTTCGAGATCTTCCTGCTGCTGGTGATCCCGATCGCGCTGACCCGCACCTTCGGCATCATGGTCGGCTCGGTCAGGCAGGGTTACGCGATCCTCGCGACCATGGCCACCATCTGGATCGGCTTCACGGCTCTGATGATGTGGACCGAGTTCGCCCACCACGGCCCCGCGCCGCAACTCGCCGGCGGGGCGTACGAGGGCAAGGAGGTCCGCTTCGGCGTCGGCGCGTCCTCGATCTTCGCGGTGGCGACCACGCTCACCTCGACCGGCGCGGTGGACTCCTTCCACTCCTCCTTCACCGGCCTGGGCGGCGGCATCACCATGCTCGGCATGATGCTGGGCGAGATCGCGCCCGGCGGTACCGGCTCCGGCCTGTACGGAATGCTGATCATGGCGGTCATCGCGGTGTTCATCGCCGGTCTGATGGTCGGCCGGACCCCCGAGTACCTGGGCAAGAAGATCGGCACCCGCGAGATCAAGTTCGCGGCCTGCTACATCCTCATCACCCCTGCCCTGGTGCTCGTCCTCACCGCTGCCGCGATGGCCCTGCCCACGCCGGGCCACTCCATGAGCTCCTCCGGCGCGCACGGCTTCTCCGAGATCCTCTACGCCTACACCTCGGCGTCCAACAACAACGGCTCGGCCTTCGCCGGGCTGAACGCGGACACGCAGTGGTTCAACAGCAGCCTGGGCGTGGCGATGCTCCTCGGCCGCTTCCTGCCGATGGTGTTCGTGCTCGCCATGGCCGGCTCGCTCGCCGAACAGAGGCCGGTGCCGGCGACGGCCGGCACCCTGCGTACCGAAAAGCCTCTGTTCACCGGCCTGTTGGTGGGCGCGATCCTGATCATCACCGGCCTGACGTACTTCCCGGCGCTCGCGCTGGGACCGCTCGCCGAAGGGCTGGCGTCATGAAAACCGACGTAACGAAGCAAGAGGACCCGATGCCCACAGCCGTCCCTGGGCGGGCGCCGCACCAGGATGTGCCGACCGGTCACCAGGACCAGGGCCGTGTCGGCGCGGGCCTGTTCGACCCCGGGCAACTCGTCAGGTCCCTGCCGGACGCCTTCCGCAAGCTCGACCCGCGGGTGATGGTCAAGTCACCCGTGATGTTCGTGGTGTGGATCGGCTCCCTGCTCACCACCGTCTTCTCCGTCAAGGATCCGGGCGACTGGTTCGGCTGGACCATCAGCGCCTGGCTGTGGCTGACCGTGGTCTTCGCCAACCTGGCGGAAGCGGTCGCCGAGGGCCGGGGCAAGGCGCAGGCCGACACCCTGCGCAGGGCCAAGACCGACACGGTGGCCCGACGGCTCGCCGGGGACGGCGAAGAGCCCGTCCCGGGAACCGAGTTGAGGATCGGCGACCTCGTCGTCTGCGAGGCCGGTGATGTCATCCCGGGTGACGGTGACGTCGTCGAGGGGGTCGCGAGCGTCGACGAGTCGGCGATCACCGGTGAGTCGGCGCCCGTCATCCGTGAGTCCGGCGGTGACCGCAGCGCGGTCACCGGTGGCACGAAGGTCCTCTCCGACCGGATCGTCGTCAGGATCACGACGAAGCCGGGCGAGACCTTCATCGACCGGATGATCGGCCTGGTCGAGGGCGCGGCCCGGCAGAAGACGCCGAACGAGATCGCGCTGAACATCCTGCTCGCCTCGCTCACGATCGCCTTCCTGCTGGCGGTGGCGACGCTGCCGCCCTTCGCGGACTACGCAGGCACACACCTGACGATGGTCGTGCTGGTGGCGCTGCTGGTCTGTCTCATCCCCACCACGATCGGCGCGCTCCTCTCCGCGATCGGCATCGCGGGCATGGACCGGCTGGTGCAGCGCAACGTGCTGGCCATGTCCGGCCGGGCCGTCGAGGCCGCGGGAGACGTCTCGACCCTGCTGCTCGACAAGACCGGCACCATCACCCTGGGCAACCGCAGGGCCGCCGAGTTCGTGCCGGTGCGCGGCACCACCGAGGCCGAACTCGCCGACGCCGCCCAGCTGTCGTCCCTGGCCGACGAGACGCCCGAGGGCCGCTCCGTCGTCGTCCTGGCGAAGGAGCGGTACCGGCTGAGGGAGCGCCACCAGGGCGAGCTGTCCGGCGCCGAGTGGATCGCCTTCACCGCCCAGACCAGGATGTCGGGCGTGGACGTCGACGGGCGCAGGATCCGCAAGGGCGCCGCCGGTTCGGTCGTCGCCTGGGTCCGGGAGCGGGGCGGCGAGGCGTCCCAGGACGCCGGCGCGCTCACCGACCGGATCTCCGAGGCGGGCGGTACGCCGCTGCTCGTGGCCGTCGAGGACGCCGACGGAGCGAGGGTGCTGGGCGTCGTCCACCTCAAGGACGTCGTCAAGGCAGGCATGCGGGAGCGGTTCGACGAACTGCGCCGGATGGGCATCAAGACCGTCATGGTCACGGGCGACAACCCGCTGACGGCCAAGGCGATCGCCGAGGAGGCCGGTGTCGACGACTTCCTCGCGGAGGCCACCCCCGAGGACAAGATGGCGCTCATCAAGCGGGAACAGGCGGGCGGCAGGCTTGTCGCGATGACCGGCGACGGCACCAACGACGCACCCGCGTTGGCCCAGGCCGATGTCGGGGTGGCGATGAACACGGGTACGTCGGCCGCGAAGGAGGCCGGCAACATGGTCGACCTCGACTCCGACCCGACCAAGCTCATCGAGATCGTCGAGATCGGCAAGCAACTCCTCATCACCCGGGGTGCGTTGACGACGTTCTCCATCGCCAACGACGTCGCGAAGTACTTCGCGATCATCCCGGCGCTGTTCGCGGCGGTCTACCCGGGCCTGGACAAGCTCAACATCATGGGCCTGACCTCCCCGGACTCCGCGATCCTGTCCGCCGTCATCTTCAACGCCCTGATCATCATCGCCCTGGTGCCGCTGTCCCTGAGGGGCGTGCGGTACCGGCCGGTGAGCGCCGACAGGATGCTGCGGCGCAACCTGACGATCTACGGCATCGGCGGCCTGGTCGCGCCCTTCGTCGGCATCAAGCTCATCGACCTGCTCATCTCCCTCGTCCCCGGGCTGTAATTTCCTGAAAGCGTGCTGAACGCCATGAACAACTCCCTGACCAACACCGCCCGGTTGCTCGGGGCGGGCCTGCGCGCCCTGCTCGTGCTGACCCTGGTGACCGGTGTCCTCTACCCGCTGGTCGTCACCGGCATCGCTCAAGGGCTGTTCGGCAGCAAGGCGAACGGGTCCGAGATCGAGGCGGACGGCAAGGTCGTCGGCTCCTCGCTCATCGGGCAGTCGTACAACCTGCCGCTCAAGGAGGGCCAGGAGACCCCGGAACCCGATCTGAAGTGGTTCCAGGGCCGCCCGCAGAACGGTCTCGGCACCAACAGCGTCAACACCCGGTACAAGCTGATCCTGTCCGGCGCCACCAACCGGTCCGCGGACAACAAGGATTTGATCGACTGGGTGACCGCCGCCAAGGCGGCCGTCGTCAAGGACAACTCGACCGCCGACCACAAGGTCCGCCCCTCCGACGTGCCCGCCGACGCCGTCACGTCCTCGGGATCGGGCCTGGACCCGGACATCTCCCCGCAGTACGCGGACATCCAGGTCCATCGGATCGCCGAGCGGAACGGTCTGTCCGTCGCCCGGGTCCAGCGGCTGGTCGACGCGCACACCGACGGCCGCACCCTCGGCTTCCTCGGCGAGCCCCGGGTGAACGTCCTGGAACTCAACATCGCACTCAAGGACCTTGCCGCCAAGGGCTGATGGCGTCACACGGCGCGTGGGGGAGTCGGCGGGATCCGGGAACGAACCGGGTCCCGCCGACGTGCCTTGTATGCCGTCGGCGCGTCGGCGGTCAGGAGAGCCAGTCGGTGTAGTGCGTGGGGGCGATGCGGGCGTCACCCGGGGCGGTGAGGACGTCACCGTCGACCGCGGCGAACATACCGGCGCTGTCGTCGGTGACGACGGTCCGCACGTCGCTCTCGGCGGTGAGGGTGAGCCGGCCGAGGTCGTCGAGCGGGTACCGGTCGGGGCCCGCGATGTCGAGGACACCGTTCAGCGGTGCGCCCGCGGCCGTCTCGGCGACGAAACGGGCCACGTCCGCGCCATGGCCTCCGCCGAGTCGGCGTGGCGCGCGTCCCTGGGGTCCGTCCCCATCGCCGACCTGGCCGACGACGTCGAGTCCGACTACGGGAGCGGCGCCCTCGTCGGCATCGGCGCCTGGCTGGGCCCGGCCGGCCCCTGAGACCGCGGCGACCCGCGCCCCGCCGGTCGGGCGCGCGGGAAGATCGTCAGCTCGCGGTGAGGGGGACCCGCCGGCGGCCGGCGAGGCCGAGAGCGACCGCCCCGACGGATCCGGCGAGGGCGAGTACGCCCAGCGCTCCTGCCAGGCTGCCGACGGCCGAGGTCAGCGCGAGGACCACGAGCGGGCAGACGAACTGGCCGATGAAGAAGGAACCCGTCCACAGTCCGGTGCCGCGGCCGCGGTCGGCGTAGTCGAGCTTGGACAGGGCGAGGGTGAGCAGGCTCGGCAGCATGATGCCGCCGCCGAAGCAGTTGATCATGGCGCCGACGGTCAGGACGACCGGGCCGGGGGCGAGCCAGATCACCGCGAAGCCGAGCGCGCACAGGGCGAAGACGGCGGGCAGCCAGGCGTCCGGGGTGCGGCCGAGCCGGGTGAAGACGACCGCGCCGATCACGGTCGCGAGGCTGGAGGCGGCGATGGCGAGCCCGATCGTGCCGGGGTCGGTCACGCCCATGTCGTCGAGGAGGAAGGCCATCTCCACCTGAACGGTGTAGAAGAGGACGGCGCCGAAGACGGTGAGCGCGCACGTCCCGGCCAGCGGCCGCCAGGGGAAGGAACGCCCGGCCGGCTCCGAGGATGCGGCGGGGGCGGGGGTGGGGGCGGGGACGGTGGTCGGGTCGGCGGGCGCGACGGAGGAGGGGACGGTGGTGGTGCCGGTCGGCCGGGGGCGGGGCAGGAAGGCGGCCATGGCGGGGGCGAGGAGCAGGCTCACCGCATAGGCCCAGAACGGTGTGCGCCAGCCGGCCGATCCCGCCGCGCCGCCCAGGACGAAGAAGGCCGTTGCGGAGATCGAGGCGCACATTGTCTGCATGGCCAGGTAGCGGTCGCGTTGCCGGCCGGAGTAGTAGTCGCCGATCAGTGTGGTGCAGCAGGTCATGATGGCGGCTTCGACGGCCCCGACGAGGGCCCGGCTGGCGACGATGGCGCCGAGGGAGTCCAGCCACAGCGGTGCGGTGCCGACGACGGCGTAGAGCGCGGTGGCGATCACGAGGAGGCGTTTACGGCCGAGCCGGTCGACGACGACGCCGGCGAAGGGCGCGAGCAGTGCCAGGGAGAGGGCCGGGATCGTCAGGGCCATGGGGACCAGCGCCTCGACGCCGGGAGTGCCGGCGAAGTGGTCCCGCATCCGCGGCAGGACGGGAGCGATGAGCACGGCGCCCAGGATGGGCAGACAACTGCCGGCCATCAGCAGCGTGATGCGAAGCCGGTGGCCGGCACCGGACACGGGCTGCTCGGACGGTGCGTCCTCGACGGCGGCGAGCGGCGGGGACGGCGGCGGGGGCACGGGTGCGGGCATGCGGGAACTCCACCTGGCGTATCGGGAGGGGGACGGGGGCGCGGCCGTCTCGGTGAGGCCGCCCGGAACACATGGCGATCCGGTACACATGGCGATGCGGAACACATGGCGGTCCGGAACACATGGCGGATCCGGCAAAACAGAGGGCGGATCCGGAACTCGGGGCGGGTCCGGAGCGCTCGGCGGGGCCGGCGTGTGGGGGCACCGATGATCGCCGTGGCGTGGCGAAGGTCCGGCTCACCGGGGCCTGCGCCGCCCCGGCGGCGGTGGGTGGGGCGGCTCCGGCGCCGGGTTGAGACGACTATGAGGTACCGCGCAGGACCTGCCTAGCCCCCGGCCTATCGAGATCGAAGATGTGGATCATTCATGCCCTGGATGCGGCTGATGCGGTCGATGCGGCCCGGGGGCCGGCTGCGAGCGCGCTCAGCTCCGCCCCCACGCGGGCCGCGGTGTCGCGCAGCCACATGTGCGCCGCGTCGTGGGTGTGGACCGGGTGCCACCACAGGGCTTCCTGGAGGGGGACCACCTCGTACGGCGCCGTCATGACGCGTACGGCGGCCACCCCGCGCAGCTGCTCGGCCAGGCGCTGCTGCACCAGGGCGATCCGGCGGGTGCCGGCCACCAGGAACGGCAGCACCTGGAAGCTGTCCACGGAGACCTCGACCCGCGGTTCGATGCCGAGCATGCTCAACTGGCGGGCGGCGGGGGCGTCGTAGGTGCGCTGATAGGTGACCCAGGGCAGCCGTGCCAGGTCGTCCATGGTCAGCCGGTCGCCGACCTCGTCGTTGGTCTCGGCGACGAGAAAGGCCCAGCCGTCGGTGAACAGTTCGACGGCGGGGAAGCCGCTGATGACGCCGTGCGGCATCAGCAGTCCGTCCGCCGTGCTGAGCAGGGTCGCCGTCTCCTCCGTCACGTCGGTCGGAGGCCGCTGGAAGCGCAGCCGCACCCCGGGAGCCTCGGCGTGCACCCTCCGGGCGAGTTCGGCGCCGAACACGGCGACGGCGTAGTCGGAGGAGAGCAGGGTGAACTCGTGCTCCTCGCTGCCCGGAACGAACTCGGCCCTGCTGCTGAACACCCTTTCCAGCAGGTCACAGGCGGTGGCGGTGCGGTCGAGCAGCGCCCGCCCGAGGGCTGTGAGCTCGTACTGGCCGCCGACGCGAGAGAGCAGTTCGTCGTCGAAGTGGCGGCGCAGGCGCGCCAGGGCCGCGCTCATCGCGGGCTGGCTGAGCCCGATGCGCTGCCCGGCCCGGGTGACGTTGCGTTCCTCCAGCAGCGCCCGCAGGGACAGGACGAGGTTGAGATCGAGGCCGGACAGGTACACAGCGCCTCCATACCGATGCCGCCCCAGGCGGCGCTATTCATATGATGGATGATCGATATCCAAAGAATCGATTTCCCAGATTACGGGAGGTGGGGCCAGATTAGTCGCATCGCAACCAGGAGGACATGTCAGTGAAACCCGCAGCCCCTTCCGCGTCCTTCTCCGGACCCTTCGCCCTCGGCACCCTCTCCGCCCCTGACCAGGCTCCTTTCCCCGGCCTCGTGGTCCCCGAAGGGCGGGTGCTGGACCTTCGCACCGCCTTCCGCGACCCCGCCCTGACGACCCGGCGGCTCTTCGAACGCTGGGACGAGGTGCTGCCGCGCCTGAGCACCCTCGCGGCCGACGGCGCCACCGACGCCGGCACCACCGACGCCGGCGCCACCGACGCCGGCACCACCGGCGCCACGGGCACCACCGGCGCCTGGCAGCCGCTCGACGGACTTCGGGTGCACGCCCCGGTCGAGCCCCGCCAGGTCTTCCAGTCCGGCGCCAACTACCGGCAGCACGTGATCGACCTGGAGGTCGCCCACCGCGCGCCCGACGACCCGCGCACACCGGAAGCGGCCCGGGCGGAGATCGCCGAGATCATGGACCGGCGGGCGGCGGAGGACCTGCCGTACGTGTTCATCGGTCTGCCGAGCGCGATCACCGGTCCCTACGACGATGTCGCCCTGCCCTCCTGGGCCGAACAGCCGGACTGGGAACTGGAGTTGGCGGTCGTCGTCGGCAAGCCGGCCTACCGGGTGTCCGTGGCGGAGGCCCTGGAGCACGTCGCCGGGTACACGATCGCCAACGACCTCACCGACCGCGCCACCGTCTTCCGCCGGGACATGAAGGCCATCGGCACGGACTGGCTGCGCAGCAAGAACGCGCCCGGTTTCACCCCGCTCGGCCCCTGGATCGTGCCGACCGCGTCGATCGCCGACCCGGGCGATCTGCGGGTCACCCTGAAGCTGAACGGCGAGACCATGCAGGACGAGTCCACCAAGGACATGCTCTTCGGTATCGCCCGGCTGGTGTCGTACGCCTCGCAGACCTCCCGACTCCTGCCCGGCGACCTGGTGCTGACCGGCTCACCGGCCGGCAACGGCATGCACTGGGGACGGCTGCTGCGCGACGGCGACGTCATGGACGGCTCGATCACCGGGCTCGGCGCCCAGCGCACCCGCTGTATCGCGGAGGCGACGTCGTGAGCCTGGACCGCCACGACCCCGAGGGTGCGATCGCCGAGGCCGCCAAGTCCTGTTCCAACTGGGGCCGTTGGGGTGAGAGCGATGTGCTGGGCACCCTGAACTTCCTCGACGAGGCGAAGCGCCGCGAAGGCGCCGCGCTGGTCCGCCGGGGAGTCAGCTTCTCGCTCGCGCAGTCCTTCGACATGAACGGCCCGCAGAAGGGCTGGCGGCGCCGTACCAACCCGGTGCACACCATGCTCGACACCGGTACCGACGCCGCCCTCGGCAACCAGGGCTTCCCGCACGGCATCGGCGGCGCCGACGACGTGATCGCGATGCCGCTCCAGTGCTCCACCCAGTGGGACGGGCTCGGCCACATCTTCGACCACGGCAAGGCGTGGAACGGCCGGCGGGCCGAGCAGGTCGTCACCTCGGACGGTGACCTCGTCACCGGCATCGAGCACATGGCGCCGTACGTCGCGGGACGCGGGGTCCTCCTCGACGTCGGCCAAGTCATCGGAGATGACGGCGAGCTGCCCGACGGGTTCGCCATCACCGAGGAGCACCTCACCGCGACCGCCGACGCGCACGGCGTGCCGGTCGGCCGCGGGGACATCGTCGTCGTGCGGACCGGACGGCTGGCCCGGGCCCGGCGCGAGGGCTGGGGCGACTACGCGGGCGGCGACTCGCCCGGCCTGTCCTTCACCACGGCCGGCTGGCTGCACCGCACCGAGATCGCCGCGATCGCCACCGACACCTGGGGCTTCGAGGTACGGCCGAACGAGTTCGACGCGGCCTTCCAGCCCCTGCACCAGGTCGCCATCCCCAACATGGGCCTGCTCATCGGGGAGATGTGGGACCTCGACGCGCTCGCCGCCGACTGCGCGGCGGACGGCCGGTACGCGTTCTGGCTCACCGCCGCGCCCCTGCCCATCACCGGAGCCGTCGGCTCACCCGTCAACCCGGTCGCGGTCAAGTAGCCCGCGTGACAAGGGAGCTTCCCATGACCACACCCCGCACGGTCCTCGTCATCGGCGGCGGCGCCGCAGGCAACGCCGTGACCGTCCTGCTGCGCCGCGCCGGCATCACCGTGGACCTGATCGAGGCCAAACCGGACTGGAATGCCACCACCGGCTCCGGCATCACCCTCCAGGGCAACGCCCTGCGCGTACTGCGCGAACTCGGCGTCTGGGACGAGGTCGAGTCCTTCGGCTGGGCCTTCGGCTCACTGGGCGTCATCGCCCCCGACGGCACCCTCCTCCACGAGGCAGAGGACCTGCGCACCGGCGGCGACGACCTGCCCGCCACCCTGGGCATGCAGCGGCCCCGGCTTCAGCAGATCCTCATCGACGCCGTCCGGGCCAGTGGCGCCCACGTCCGCCTCGGCACCACCGCCGAGACCCTGGACCAGGACGCCGAAGGCGTCTCGGCGCGCTTCGACGACGGCACCACCGGCCGCTACGACCTGGTGATCGCCGCCGACGGACTCAACTCCGCGACCCGCACCGCCATCGGCATCACGGCGAAACCCGAGCCGACCGGCATGGCCATCTGGCGCACCACCGTCCCGCGCCCCGCAGGCCTGGTGCGCACCGACCTGGCCTACGGCGGCCCCGCGTACATCGCCGGCTACTGCCCGACCGGCCCGGACAGCATCTACGCCTATGCCGTCGAGGCGTGCCGCGACCGCGCCACCATCGACCCGGCGACGTACGCCGACGAGATGCGCCGCCTCACCCAGGGGTACGGCGGCCACTGGGCGGCGATCACCCCGCACATCACGGACCCGGCCAAGGTCAACTACACCTGGTTCGACCGTCTGCTGGTCGAGGGCTCCTGGCACCGGGGCCGGGTGGTGCTGGTCGGCGACGCGGCGCACTGCTGCCCGCCCACCCTCGCGCAGGGCGCCGCCATGTCCCTGGAGGACGCCTCCGTCCTCGTCGAACTCCTCACCGCCGGCCGGGACTGGGACGACGACCTGCTCCAGCGGTACCACGAGCGTCGCATCCCCCGGGTGCGGGCCGTGGTCGAGGCGTCCGTGCAGCTCGGGCAGTGGCAGCTGGACGGCGTCCGCGACGCCGACGTGCCGGGCCTGATCGGCCGGACGATGACGATGCTCAAGGAGCTGCCGTGACCGACCAGCCCTCGCCGACCGTCGACGTGCACGCCCACGTCCTGCTCCCCGAGGTCGACGCCCTCGTCGCCGGGCTTCCCGGACTGACCGCGGCCAGGGAGCTGGACGCCCGGCGCAACGGCCCCGCCTCCCTGGCCGTCAGCGGCCCCATGGTCCGTGAGCGCGTCCCGCGGCTGACCGATGTCACCGTGCGGCTGGCCGCCATGGACGCGCAGGGCGTGGACATCCAGCTGGTCAGCCCGTCTCCCTCGCACTACCACTACTGGGCGGACGAGGAGACCGCCGAGAAGCTGTACCGGCTCACGGGCGAGGCGACCGCCGCGCACTGCGCCCGTGCGCCCGACCGGCTGAAGGGGCTCGGACTCGCTCCGCTCCAGCACCCGGAGCTGGCCGTACGCGCCCTCGAACACGCCCTGGAACAAGGCCTGTCGGGAGTGGAGATCTCCTCCCACGCCCCGGGCCGGGAACTGTCCGACCCGGCGTACGAGCCCTTCTGGGCACGGGCCGAGCAGAGCGGCGCGATCCTCTTCCTGCACCCCTTCGGCTGCACGCTCGACGAGCGCCTGGACCGCTGGTACCTGTCCAACACCGTGGGCCAGCCCACCGAGAACGCCGTCGCCCTCTCCCACCTGATCTTCTCCGGCGTGCTGGACCGGCACCCCGGCCTGAAGGTGATCGCCGCACACGGCGGCGGCTATCTGCCCACCCATATCGGCCGCTCCGACCACGCCTGGACGGCACGCGCCGACGCGGGAGCCGGCTGCGCCCACCTGCCCAGCAGCTACCTCAGGCGGCTGTACTTCGACTCGCTGGTCCACGACCCGCACGTCCTGCGGGAGTTGATCCGCGCGGTCGGCGCCGACCGCGTGCTCCTCGGCTCGGACTTTCCCTTCGACATGGGCACCGAGGACCCCGTCGGCGCGCTGCGCGCGGCCCGGCTGTCCGACGCCGACTTCCACGCCGTACGAGGCGGCAACGCCGCCGACCTCCTCCGGAAGGACTGACCCCATGCGTCTGCTCACCCACCTGCGGCACGTCGACCTCGCCGTGCCCGACTACGACAGGCAACTCGACTTCTACGCCGGTGTCTGGGGCCTGACCAAGGTCGCCGACGACTCCGGGATCTCCTTCCTGGCCGCCGAGGGCAGCCCCGAGAATTACGTCGTACGGCTGCGCAAGGCCGACGAGAAGCGCCTCGACCTGGTCTCCTACGGCGCGGCGAGCGCGGCGGACGTGGACACCCTCGCCGAGCGACTCCTCGCCGGGGGAGTGCGGTTGATCTCGCGGCCGGACAGGATCGAGACCCCGGGCGGCGGCTACGGCTTCCGCTTCTTCGACGTCGACGGCCGCACCGTCGAGGTCTCGGCGGACGTCGAGACCCGGCAGCACCGCAAGATCGAGGAGAAGGAGGCCATCCCGGTCAAGCTCTCGCACGTGGTCCTCAACTCCCCCGACCTGAACGTCACTCGGGAGTGGTACGAGCGCCACCTGGGCTTCCGGCTCTCGGACACCCTCATGCATCCCCGGATGGGTGAGGCCATGCACTTCATGCGGATCAGCAACCAGCACCACTCCATGGCGATCGCCAAGGGCCCGCACACCTCCCTGCACCACGTCTCCTTCGAGATGCGCGGTATCGACGAGTACCTGCGCGGCTCCGGCCGGGTGATCCGCTCGGGGGCCCGCAAGCTCTGGGGCCCGGGACGGCACACGGCCGGCGACAACACCTTCACCTACTTCCTCGACCCGCAGGGCAACACCGTCGAGTACACGACGGAACTGGAGTTGCTGGACGAGGACACCTGGCACCCGCACGTCTATGACTTCTCCCAGCCCGAGATCGCCGACCAGTGGGGCACCGCCAACCCCATGAACGAACTCGTCGCCAAGGAGTCGTTCAACGACGTCGACCGCGGCGTGTTCGTCGCCCCGCCGGTCTGATCCCCGCCCCCCCGAGCGCCCCCAGCACCCCCTAGACACCCCGGAGCCTGGAGCCGTCCATGCGTTTCGCCACCTACGAACACCAGCACCGGCGCCGGGTCGCCGTCGTCGACGAGGACGGCACCCTTCACCCGGTGCCCGGCGCGCGCTCGCTCACGGAGCTGCTCCGGTCCGGCGACGGCCTCGACGCGCTGCTCGCCCTCGGCGCCGCCGCCCTCGGCGCTCCGGCCGGACCCCAGGTGTCCGAGGTACGGCTGCTGCCGCCGCTGGAGCCGCCCACCGTGCGGGACTTCGTCACCTTCGAGGAACACGTCGAAGGGGTACGACGGTCCGTGGACGGAGCCGGCGGGGTACCGGAAGCCTGGTACGACGCCCCGACCTTCTACTTCACCAACCCGTACGCGGTCCTCGGCGCCCACGACGACGTGCCGGTGCCGCCGGGCAGCCACCTGCTCGACTTCGAGCTGGAGGTCGCGGCGGTCGTCGGCCGCGAGGGACGGGACCTCACCCCCGGACGGGCACGGGACCACATCATCGGCTACACGGTCTTCAACGACTGGTCCGCGCGCGATCTCCAGTCCCGGGAGATGCAGGTCCGCCTCGGCCCGTGCAAGGGCAAGGACACGGCCGCCACCCTCGGGCCGTACCTGGTCACCGCCGACGAGCTGGAACCGTACCGGGACACCGAAGGCTTCCTGCGCCTGGCACTGACCGCCGCCGTGAACGGCGAGGTCATCGGCGAGGACCTGCTGTCCAACATGAGCTGGACCTTCGAGGAGATGGTCGCCTACGCCTCACGGGGCACCGTCGTCCGCCCCGGTGACGTGCTCGGCTCGGGTACCTGCGGCAACGGTGGCTGCCTGGCGGAGCTGTGGGGAGTACGCGGACAGCAGTCACCGCCGCCGCTGCGGCCCGGTGACACGGTCACCCTCACCGTCGAGGGGATCGGCACGCTCTCGAACACGGTGGTCGCGGGCGCCGATCCGGTGCCGCTCCCCGCCGCCCGCCGCCGTACCCGGGAGCGGCCGTGACCGGTCCGCACCGGGGGAGGCTCCTGGGCAAGACCGTGGTCGTCACCGGCGCGGCCCGCGGCCAGGGCGCGGCGGAGGCCGCGGCCCTGGCCCACGAGGGCGCCCGGGTCGTCGCCACCGACGCCCGGCCCGCAGGCGACTGCCGGCGCCTCGACGTCACCAGCGAGGCCGACTGGGCCGAACTGGCCGCGGTCCTGCGGGAGTCGTACGGCGAGGTGCACGGCCTGGTCAACAACGCGGGCATCACCTGGCGCGCCCGCGTCGGTGACGTACGGCCCGAGGACTTCGCCCGCGTCCACGCCGTCAACGTCACCGGACCGCTGCTCGGCATCCAGCACCTTGCCCCGCTGATGCCGCCGGGTTCCTCCATCGTCAACGTCGGTTCCTCCGCCGCCCTCACCGGCCACTACCCGGTCGCCTACACGGCGAGCAAGTGGGCCCTGCGCGGCCTGTCGAAGAGCGCGGCGACGGAGCTCGGCCCGCGCGGCATCCGCGTGAACACGATCCACCCCGGCTTCATCGAGACCGAGATGACCGCCTCCGCCGTGCCCGCGTTCCGCGACGCGAACGTCCGCGAGACACCGCTCGGCCGCACGGGCACCGCGCACGAGGTCGCCCCGCTCGTGGTGTTCCTGCTGTCCGACGAGGCCTCCTTCATCACCGGCGCGGAGATACCCGTCGACGGCGGCCTCACCGCGCACGGCGGCGTGAAGTCCGTCTCCGACGCCCTGCGCGAGGCGGCGCCGTGAGACACCCCGACCGAAAGGCAACTCCCCTATGGACAAGGTAAGTTCCGGCGCCACGGCGGCGGTGGCCGATATCGCCGGCGGGGCCTCGCTGGCCGTCGGCGGCTTCGGCCTCAGCGGGGTGCCCGAGGTGCTGATCCGGGCCCTGTACGCACAGGGCGCGACCGGTCTGTCCGTCGTCTCGAACAACTGCGGTGTCGACGGACGCGGACTGGGCGTCCTGCTCGCCGCGGGCCGGATCGCCCGGGTGACCGGCTCCTACGTCGGCGAGAACAAGGAGTTCGCCCGCCAGTACCTCGCCGGCGAACTGGAGGTGGAGCTGGTCCCGCAGGGCACCCTCGCCGAACGGCTGCGCGCGGGTGGCGCGGGCATCCCCGCCTTCTACACCCCGGCGGGCGTCGGCACCCAGGTCGCGCAGGGCGGGCTGCCCTGGCGCTACGCGGCCGGGGGCGGTTCGGTCGCGATCGCCTCACCCCCCAAGGAGACCCGCGACTTCGCGGGCCGCCCGCACATCCTGGAGCACGCCATCACCACCGACTTCGCCCTCGTACGGGCCTGGCGCGGCGACCGCCACGGCAACCTGGTCTTCCGCCGGGCCGCGGCCAACTTCAACCCCCTCGCCGCCATGGCCGGCCGGATCACCGTCGCCGAGGTCGAGGAACTCGTCGAACCCGGCGCCCTGGCCCCCGACGAGATCCACCTCCCCGGCATCTACGTCCAGCGGATCGTGGAACTGACCACCACTCAGGCCGCCGACAAGCACATCGAGAAGAGGACCGTACGCGCATGAGCTGGACCCGAGACCAGATGGCCGCCCGCGCCGCCGCCGAACTCACCGACGGCTCCTACGTCAACCTCGGCATCGGCCTGCCCACCCTGATCCCCGGCCACCTCCCGCCCGGCGTGCACGTCGTCCTGCACTCCGAGAACGGTATCCTCGGCACCGGCCCCTACCCGGACGAGCACGAGGTCGACCCCGACCTGATCAACGCGGGCAAGGAGACGGTCACCGTGCTGCCCGGCGCCTCCTTCTTCGACTCCGCGCTCTCCTTCGGCATGATCCGCGGCGGCCACATCGACACCGCGGTCCTCGGCGCCATGCAGGTCTCGGCCCGCGGCGACCTGGCCAACTGGATGATCCCCGGCAAGACGGTCAAGGGCATGGGCGGCGCGATGGACCTCGTCCACGGCGCCCGCCGCGTGATCGTCCTCATGGACCACACCGCCAAGGACGGCTCACCGAAGATCCTCGAGGAGTGCACGCTTCCGCTCACCGGAGAGGCCTGCGTCCAACGGATCATCACCGACCTCGGTGTCCTCGACATCGACGACGACGGCCTGGCCCTCGTCGAGACCGCTCCGGGCGTCACCCTCGAGGAGGTCACCGCGAAGACCGCCGCCCCGCTGCGCGCCGACGCCGTTACCGCCGCCTGCTGAAAACCTCCCGCAGCCGTCCGCCTCGCGAGACGGGGCGTCAGGGACGTTCGTAGGTACGCAGAGCCAGTCCCGCGCGCAGTCGGCTCAGGCGGTCGATCTCGGCGTCGAGGGCCGCGATCCTGCGGTCGACCACCCCGGAGCCGGGCCCGCCGGCGTCGGGGGGCCCGCACCGGCGTCGGGGATTCTCCACCAGCAGGCCGATCCGGTCGGCGAAACTGCGCAGGTCCTCGACGGTGAGCCCGAGCGCCAACAGCTCACGGATGACGCGGACTCTCGCCACCTCGTCCGGCCCGTACTCGCGTTGCCCGGTGGCGGTGCGCCGCGGCGGTGGCAGCAGGCCCCGTTCCTCGTAGAACCGCAGCGCCCGTGGGGTGGTGCCCGCGGCGGCCGCCGCGTCTCCGATCCGCATGTCCGTCCTCGCGTCCTCGGTCTCGGCCGCCGCGACCGCGCGCGACGACGCCTCACGTCGGCGGCAACTCCACGACCACGGTCCCGAAGTGCCGCCCCTGGAACAGTTCCTGCAACGCCCGCGGCGCGTCATCCATGCCCGCGACCCGTACGTACGGGAAGGCGATCTCGCCGGAGCGCAGCCAGTGCCCGAACCGCTCGGTCCATTCCTCCGCCACCTCGGGATGGTCCGTTCCGCTGTAACCGCGCAGCGAGATGCCCTGGTTGACGATCCGGAACGTGTCGATCTCGGCAAGGGCGCTGCCCCCGTCCCGGCGCGGCGACAACTGTCCCGACAGCGCGCCGACCAGCGCGAAGCGGGCACCCCGGCGCCCGGCGCGCACAGCGGCGGCGAGCTGATCACCGCCGACGTTGTCCAGCAGCACGTCGATGCCGTCCGGCGCCGCCGAGGCCAGCTGCTCGTCGAGCGGCCGAGGTCCAGGGACCACGACCGCGTCGTAGCCCAGTTCGGCCCGCAGCCGCTCGGCCTTGTCCGGCGACCGGGTGCTCCCGATGACCCGCCCCGCGCCCAGCAGCCGCGCCACGGGGCCCGCCAGCGTTCCCACGCCTCCCGCCGCGCCCGTGACGAACACGGTGTCGCCGGGGCGGACTTCGGCGAGCCGGGTCAGCGCCCCGTAGGCGGCCGAACCGGACGACAGATGGGCCACCGGGTCGGGCAGCGCATCGCCCAGGGGAGCACAGTCGGCCGCCGCCACCAGCGCGTGCTCACGCCACCCGAGCATGTGCGTGACCGTGTCCCCCGGACGCAACGGACCGCCCGGCCCGGCCGCGACAACCTCACCGACCGCGGGACCGAACAGCGCGTCACCGACGTGGATACGGGGCAGCGGTACGCCGTCGGCCCGGCCGCCGATCAGGGTGCGCAGGCCGGGGAAGACGAGGAAGTACCGGTTGCGGACGACGACTTGTCCCGGACCGGGTGCGTGCACCGGCTTCCGCGTGATCGTGAAGTGCTCGGGTCCCGGCAGTCCGCCGGGCAGCTCGGTCAGCAGGATCTCGCGGGTCGTCGCGGGCGGGGCAGCGGCCATGTCGGGGCTCCTGAACGGGTTCGAAGGTAGGCGCGCGGACGGGACGGCCGGACCGGTCCGTCCGTCGGCGCGCAGACGCTAACCCCTGACGTACGCGTCAAGGGCAAGGCATCCGCTCCGCGACAGCCCCGTGTCTGCCGAAGCGGCCCGAGTGGCCTGAGTGGCCTGAGTGGCCTGAGCGGCCCGATCGGCCTCAGCTGTCAGCGGCCCGAGCTGTCAGCGGGTGCGGCGGTCGGCGATCCACTCTGCCAGGGCGAGCAGAGTGGACTCCGCACTGCCGGCCATGTGGTCCTGCAACGAACGGACGTCCTGAAGGGTGTCGCCCAGGACCGGGTCGGCGCGCAGCAACCGCCAGGACTGCCGGACGACGCTGCCCCGGCCCTGCTCCTGGAAGTGCCAGTCCCAGCGCACGATGCCGTGGTCGGCCCCACCGACGACGAAGGCGAACGCGGCGCCCGGATCGGCCCGCACCACCTCGGAGTGGGTGACCCACTCGCGCCCGTCCCGGCGGTTGCGCCCGCTGAACCGGGCACCGACCCACGGACCGTCGCCCGGCGCGTAGGCCACCCCGCCGGCGCTCGGACTCCACCTCTCGATCAGTGACACATCGCTGATCAGGTCGTAGACGGAGTCCGGTGTCGCGTCGACCCAGCACCGCCGGGTGAAGGCGAAGGGCGTCAGGTCGAGCCCGGCCAGCGGGTTTCGGGGGTCTGAGGTGGTGGCGCTCATGGATTCTCCCGGAAGCGGTGAAGAGGAACGCGGCCCATCCTGGAGACCGGGGCCGGGCCGAGCCAGACCCCGCCGATCCCTACCCCGGCGGGGTGAGGCGCGGATCCTCGGCGGTACGCATACTCGGTGCCATGAACAAGCACGGGCACCTCGCCGACTTCCTCCAGGCACGCCGTAGCCAACTGCGTCCCCAGGACGTCGGGTTGCAGACCTACGGTGAGCGGCGCCGGGTGCCTGGGCTACGGCGGGAGGAACTCGCGATGCTCGCGGGCATCAGCGCGCCCTACTACACACGCCTGGAACAGGGCCAGTCACGCAACGCCTCGCGCGAGGTGCTCGACGCCGTGGCGAGCGCCCTGCGACTGGACGAGTCCGAGCGTGCCCATCTGCACACGCTGGCCCGTGCGCCAAGACGGTCCAGGGCCGCCGGCCGGCCGCCCGTCGAACACCTCACCCCGGCAACGAGCGCCCTGCTGGCGGCCATCGAGGGCACACCGGCCGTGGTCATCGGCCGCCGCAGCGATGTCCTGGCCTGGAACCGGCCGGGGCACGGGTTGTTCGCGGGGCATCTCGATCCGGACAGCCCCGACGACCCCGGCCGACGGCCGAACATGGCCAGGCTGGTGTTCCTCGACGCGCACACCCGCGATCTGTACAGCGACTGGCCCGCCAAGGCCCGGGCCGTGGTGGGCAATCTGCGGCTGACGGCAGGCCGCTTCCCGGACGATCCGCTGCTTGCCGGACTGATCGGCGAACTGGCCATGCGCAGCCCGGAGTTCGCCACCATGTGGGCCGACCACCGGATCCAGGCCTGCGATGTCGCCGACTACGAGATGCGCCACCCGCTGGTCGGGATACTGGCGGTCACCCAGCAGACCCTCCAGAGCCCGCAAGGATCCGGACCGTCCCTGGTGGTGGCGACGGCCGTCCCAGGCTCCCCGTCCGCGACAGCCCTGACCCTGCTCGCCCACACCACCGCACCGCAGGAACCGACCCGCCCGCGCCACGGCGCCGAAACCCGCACCACCTGACTGCGCCCCCTGACCCGAGCCCCTCCGTCGCCCGAAGGCGCCCGGCGCGTGCGCATCCGCCGGAGCGTCCCGCCGCCGGGCCGTCCACCTCGTCGGGCTGCCCACTCGGTGCTATGGCCCAACCGGTCGGACGGTCCCACGCCCGCCGGTCGGCCGTCGGCCGGTCCGCAGCACGATCACGGCTGCCCCCGAGGCACCCCTCGTCCACGGCAGCGAAGCACCCCTGGTCCACGGCACCGCACCGCGGCTGCCGCATGCCCCAAAACAGTGAAGGAACCATGTCCGAGCGAAGCATCAAGCTGATCATGTCGGCAGTTGTGGTGGCCGCGGCCACCCTTGCGGCGGCCGTGCCCGCCGACGCGACATCCACCGGAGGACCGCTGACACAGGTGCGGGTCGCCACCCACTTCGACCTGTCCGCGGGCCAGCTGCCGGAGAACATCACCCTGCTGCCCGACGGCACGGCGGCCATCACCTTCGCCGCCGGCCGCCAGGTGGCTCAGGTCACCCGCCAGGGCACCACGCGCGTCCTTGCGACGCTGCCCGCCCCCGCCGACGGCGGAGTCGACACCCCGGTCCTCGGCTTTCCCCTGGCCACCGGCATCGCCCATACCTCGGACGGCACCCTGTACGTGCTGTACGCCACCGGCACGGCCGACCTGACGGGGCTGTGGCGGCTGCGCCCCGGGCAGGCCGCGCAGCGCATCGCCGCCCTGCCCGCGGGAGGCCTGCCCAACGGGCTGGCACTGGACGAGCACAGCCGACAGCTGTACATCACCGACTCGGTGCTCGGCACCGTGTGGACCGTCCCCGTCGCGGGCGGCACCCCCCGCGCATGGTCCACCGCTCCCGAACTCGCCTCGACCGGCTTCCTCGGCGTCAACGGCGCGAAAGTGCACGGCGGCGCGCTGTGGGTGACCAACCTGGACCAGGGCACCGTCCTGCGCATTCCGATCCGTTCGGGAAACCGTGCGGGAGCACCACAGGTCAAGGCTTCGGGCCTGGCCGGTATCGACGATTTCGCCTTCACCGGCCGCGGAGACGAGATCCTCGCCGCCCGCAATGCCCCCAACACGGTCGTGCGCATCCGGCCGGACGGCACCAGCACCACCGTTCTGGACGCCGCCGACGGACTCCAGAACCCCACCTCCGTGGCGCTGCGCGGCGAGGACGTGTACGTGCTCAGCGCCGCCTACACCACGGCCACCGACCCCAATCTGCTGCGCGCCCGCCTGGGCGGCCGCCCGTAGAACCCAGCCCCGACACCCACACGGGTACTTGTCCCTGCGGCTGCCGTCCGTGCCGCCGCAGATCGACCGGCCCCCGGTTCACCACCCGCACCATCACGCTGACCTCAGCCAACGGTTCGGTCACCCGGACGTACACGGTCGGGTTCCAGCACACGGCCCGCGATCACCGGCCGGTCGCGGCCGGCGGTGACGGCACCACCGGAGGACCCGGCCGGTGGACCCCTTGCGGCACGGAGGGCCGCGGAGGCCAAGGAGCGGGCTCCGCCGACGGCCCCGGAATCTGGTCGCGGGGGACGGACTGGGCGGAGCCACGGGGAGGGCGGAGCACTCCCACCCGGACCGGTCCGGACATGGTCCGGATCTTGGTACGCGTGGGTTCGCGGGCGACTGGAAACGGGTGCTATGGGATGTTGTGGGGGTGAAGGGCGCTGGATGGGCCAGGGGTTGGGTTCGCCACGGACCCGTCGGCGGTCCTGCGATCTGCTGGCTCTGGGACGCTGAGGTGAGAGCCGGCAGCTGTCTGGCCGCAGGGGAGGCACCAGCGGCCGAAGAGGGCGCCACCGATGCATCCGTGTCAACTGGCGGTATGCCGCCGAGGTCCAGGGCGTCCGGCCTCAGCCCAGCCCCATCCCGTGGGCAGGGGACTGCGGTGCGCTCCAGGGAATGAGGACCTGCGGTGCGTCGGCCACGTCGGCCCCGATCCCGCACTGTGCTTGTGGATGTCCCCTGGATTCCCCCAACCATTGGCGGACTGCCGAACTGGGCCCCGCAGTAAGGACGTTCGTCGGTCGGAGTGGTACCCGGCGTCTCCGTCGACGGTCAAACGGGGTCCATCGGCCTCTTGTACGGGCCGATGGGCTCTGCTCCGGTGTGCGGTGTATGTGCGACCGTCGCTGCGGGGTCACTCGTACCACCGTGTTCGGAAGGCGGGGTTGGCCATGGGCACGAAGGTGAGGTGGTGGCGTCGGCAGCGCAACCCGCTCAGGCGCCGCTCGGATGCCGTCGAGGCGTGGGTCGTCCTGGTGACGTCCGTGGTGATGGCGGCGGGCATGCCCCTGGCCGGAGCCCTGAGCTCGGTGCGGGTCGGAAGCGTGCTGCTCCAGCAGCGCCAGGAACTGCACCGTACCTCTGCCGTGCCGACCGAGGACGCCGACGACCCGGGGCCTGGCACGTACACCCGCACCTGGGCGGTTGTGCGGTGGACGGCCGGCGACTCGGTCCGTACGGCGGGGGTACGGGTCGCGGCGGGCAGCAGGGCGGGCGCCAGAACTGTGACCTGGACGGACGGGCAGGGCCGGCTCGTCGGTGCGCCGCTCACCCCTGGGCAGGCCGTCGCACCGTGCGCCTTCGCCGGGATGCCGGCCGCGAGCGGTGTCGCCCTGTTGCTGCTGGCCCGCGGCTGGGCCGTACGGATGGGGCTGGACCGCCACCGTGCGGGGCAGTGGGAGCGGACGTGGGCCCTCACCGGTCCCCGGTGGAGCGGCAGCACGCCTGACAACGCCCCTGGCCGGCGGGAAGACCCAACGGTTCCGCCGCCGTGACCGCGGCGGACAGCAGTGGTGATCGCGTGCCAGGACCGGCACGCACCCCGCGAAAGCAGGGTGCACGCCCCGAGACCGCGCACCACCGGCGGCCACCGCATCGAACCCGGAGAGAACCCATGACAGCTCAGCCGGCGTCTGCACCCGGCATCGCGCACCCGGTGGGTCTCACCGAGGACCAGGCCGCCCGGCGGCTGGCGGAATGCGGTCCCAACGAGCTGGACGCGCAGCGCCGGATACCGCTGCGGTCGCGGATCGGCGCGCAACTGCGCGATCCGATGATCCTGATCCTGCTGGCGGCGGTGGTGCTCACCGTGGCGACCGGGGACCATGCGGACGCGGTGGTCATCGCCCTGGTGATCGTGGCGAACACCGCCGTGGGGGTGGCCCAGGAGGTACGCGCGGACAACGCCGTTGCCGCGCTGTCCGCCATGACCGCCCCGACAGCCCGGGTGCTGCGCGGCGGCACCGAGTGCGAGGTGGCGTCCGCGGCCGTCGTACCGGGCGACGCGCTGGTGCTCGGCGAGGGTGACATCGTCCCCGCCGACGCCTCGCTGGCCGAGTCGTCCGCGCTGCTGGTCGACGAGTCGGCGCTGACCGGGGAGTCGGTGCCGGTGGACAAGGACGCGCGGGCCGACGAGCCGGACACCGCACGGCTCCAGGCGGGCACAGTCGTGGTGCGGGGCCGGGCCGTCGCGACCGTCACCGCGACCGGGCCGCACAGTGCTCTCGGCCGCATCGCCGCGCTGCTGCACCCCCACCCCGAGCCCACCCCGCTGCAACGCCGGCTGGCCGGCCTCGGCCGGGTGCTGGCCCTGGTGGCGGTGGGCCTGTGCCTGATCGTCTTCGTTCTCGGCCTGGCCCGCGGCCAGTCGCCGCAGGCCATGGCGGTCATCGCGATCAGCCTCGCCGTGGCCGCCGTACCGGAGTCGCTGCCCGCTGTGGTCACCCTCGGCCTGGCGCTCGGTGCCCGGCGGATGGCCACCCGCCACGCGCTGGTACGGCGACTGTCCGCGGTGGAGACTCTCGGCTCGGTCACCATGCTGGCCACCGACAAGACCGGCACCCTCACGGAGGGCCGGATGGTCGTGGAACGGGTCTGGACCACCCGGGGCACGGCCACGCTAACCGGTTCCGGCTACGGGCCCGTCGGTGAGGTCCTGGTCGCGGGCAAGTCCCCCGACCCCGCCGGGCTGCGTGCCATACAGGACCTGCTCACGGCGGCGGCCCTGTGCAACGACGCCTCGCTGCGGCCACCTGAGAACAGTAAGAAGGGCGCTGACGGCTGGACCGCACTCGGGGATCCCACCGAGGCCGCGCTCCTCGCCGCCGCGGTCAAGGCCGGCTGCGACCGCGACGAACTGCTGCCCATGCACCCGCGCATCGGCGAGGTGCCGTTCGACAGTCTCCGTAAGCGTATGACCACGCTGCACCGCGCCCCCTCCGGCCAGGTGGAGGTCTGTCTCAAGGGCGCGCCTGAGGCGGTGCTCGATGGCGCGACCCTGGACGAGAGCCCCGGCCTGCTGGAGCGCGTCCGCAAGGAGGCCGCCGCGCTCGCTGCCGAGGGCTTCCGCGTCCTGGCCGTGGCATCGGCCCTGTGCGTGGACCTCCCGGCCCGGTACGAGGACGCCGAGACCGGGCTGCGGCTGCTGGGCCTGGTGGCCATCAGCGACCCGCCCAAGGAGGCGGCCGAGGCGACCGTCACGGCTTGCCGGCTGGCCGGTATCACCCCGGTGCTGATCACCGGCGATCATCCGGCCACCGCCCGTGCCATCGCGACCAGGGTCGGCATCCTCGGCCCCGGCAACGGCGTTTCCGGCGACACCGCCTCCGACGAGGTGGTCACCGGCCGACAGCTGGCCGCCGGGGAAGTCCCGGACCTCACCCGGGTCCGGGTGTTCGCCCGCACCACTCCCCAGCAGAAGCTGGACATCGTCCAGGCATGGCGTGCCGGTGGTGCCGTCACCGCCATGACCGGCGATGGCGTCAACGACGGCCCGGCGTTGCGGCAGGCAGACATCGGCGTGGCCATGGGTCGCCGGGGGACCGAAGTCGCCCGGCAGGCCGCCGACCTGGTGCTCGCCGACGACGAACTGTCCACCGTGGTCACGGCGGTGGAGGAGGGCCGCAGGGTCTACGACAACATCCGCCGCTTCCTGCTCTACGCCCTGGCCGGCGGCGTCGCGGAGATCCTCGTCATGCTGCTCGGCCCGCTGTTCGGCCTCGCCCTGCCCCTGCGGGCGGGCCAGATCCTGTGGATCAACCTCCTCACCCACGGTCTGACGGGCGTCGCCATGGGTGCCGAGCCGGTCTCCCGGCACGCCATGCGCCGCCCGCCGCGCCCGCCCGGGCAGCATGTGCTCGGCGGCGGGCTGTGGCAGCGGATACTCCGCCTCGGCACGGTGGTCACCGCCGCGAGCCTCGCCGCGGGGCTGTGGGTCCGGCACACCGGGCAGCCCTGGCAGACGACGCTGTTCCTCGCGTTGCTGGCCGCCCAGCTTGGCGTTGTACTGGGGCTGCGGGAGCGGTTGCTCACCCGTGAGAACGCCTTCCTGCCCTGGGCGGTGCTGGCCGCGGCGGGGCTGGGAGCCGCCGCGCTGTACGTGCCGTTCCTGAGGGCCGTCCTGGAGACCTCGCCGCCGTCCTGGCCCGGTCTTGTGACCGCTCTCGCCGCGGGGCTGATCGGATTCGGTACCGCCCGCGCGGAGAGCCGGTCCCCCCGGGTCGTCGGGCGCCCGGACAGGGACCGGACCGTGACTGACGTCCCCGTCTCATGACTGACGAGTGACAAGGCGAAGGGAAGTGATCGTCCATGCCGGAACCGACGAGGAACGCCGGAGACATCGGACGGCGGGTGGCAGCTCGGCGCGAGGAGCTGGGGCTCACCAGGGAGCAGGTGGCCGAGCGGGCGGGCACGGCTCCGGATTACCTGCGGTATTTGGAGGAGCGGCCGACCGCGTCCCCGGACACGGGCTTCCTGATTCGGCTGTCCGGTGCGCTGGAGACCACTGTGGCCCAACTGCGCGGCAGCGATGTCGACTTGCCGCCCGGCATCGGGCAGGCGGCCTACCACCCCGAGCTGACGGAGCTGGATCCCGGGGAGTGCTGGGCCCGGCTGTCCACACACGGCGTCGGACGCGTCTCGGTGTCCACGCCCGACGGCCCGGCCATCGTCCCGGTCAACTACACGGTCGTGGACGGCGCGGTCGCCTTCAGCACCGCGCGCGGCACCACGCCCGCCCTGGCCGCCGGAGCCGAGGCCGCCTTCGAGGTGGACCACATCGACGAGGCGCTGAGCGAGGGCTGGAGCGTCCTCGTCGTCGGCCGTGCCGAATGGGTCACCGACCCCGCCGCCACCCGGCACCTCGTCGGCGCGGCCCGCTCCGCGCCGTGGGCGGGCGGTGACCGCGAACTGTGGGTGCGCATCACCCCGGAGCGGGTCACCGGACGCCGGATACAGGTCCTTTGAGGATTTTGGCGGTCCTGGCCGATCAATTCCCACGCGCAGAGGCTCCACCCGCCAACGCTCACGCCTCCTGCCCGACGCGGCACAGTCGCCACGTGCGGGCCGTCGCGCGCATCCTTACCAGGGCATGGCTCAGTGCACCCGGTCCTCGCTGGTCTCCGGAGGGTCCTCGTCCGACAGGTGCACGTCGTTGACCGCGATGTCCACCTCGACGACTTCCAGGCCCGTCATCCGTTCCACCGCAGCGATCACGTTCACACGGACCTCTGCGGCGACCTCGACTTTGACGCCGCGCCCCGCGCTCGTGTGCCCGCCGGGGAGCCGGTCGCGCGGCGCCCACAGTGCGAGTGAATCCGCCGCCCAGTGCGTTGATTCCGGGGACTTCCCGTGCGGCGATCCCGGCGATCTTCTCCACCACCCCGTCCGCGATGGCCGTCGGGCCACGGGTCTCCGGCGGATCCCCAGGTCCGGGCCGTGCGGCCTGCGGAGTCGAACTGTTCGGCTCCGCCGTGCGACACCACCTCCTCAGGTGGTGCACGGACCGCGGACCGTCGTACCCGCGCTGCCGTCGGTCACCGTGTTTCGCGCTGGCTGCCCAAGTACCGCGCGGGACACCGGACATACCCGCGCGGCATCATGTCAAGGCGTCGCCCGGGTACGAGAAGCGGACGGCTTCGGACCGTCCGTCGGACCGGGTTGAGGACTATGCTGCGGTACGGACGTCCCAGACCCCGGCGGCTTGTCGTTGCTCGACGCAGATGGCTGCGGGGAGCGGGCTCTTCGTCCGTCACCCGGCGCATCCCTGGAAGTATCTGAGCGGGTCCGTTGTCCTGTCGCACAGGCTGTCGGGCCGGCCGTTGCTCCGCCTCCGCCGAACGTGCGCTCTGCCGGCAGCGCGACATGGGCGCCGGGATTCCCGGCGTCACCGTGTCCGTTGCCGGATGGTCTTCTGAACTGAGGCGTCATGCCCCTCCCGCAGCTCACCGTCCACCGCCATGACCGAAGGAAACGGGCACTGATCACCCTGGCCGGTGAGATCGACCTGGAATCGGCCCCCCTGGTACTCAGGGCACTGGCGCGGTGCCTGCGCGACGGCATCCGCACCATCGACATCGATCTCACCCCCGTCACCTTCTGCGACTGCAGCGGCCTCAACGCCTTCCTGGACGCCGCGCAGAAGACCGCCGAGGCCGGCGGGACCCTGCGACTGCACCACCCGCCACCGACACTGAGTCTGATCCTCGACCTCACCGGCTCCGGGTTCCTGCTCCTCGACGTCCCGTTCGGACCTTTGTCACCTCCTCTCGGGGGTGTCCCGGCCCCGACCGCCCAAACCCCGCGGAACCGGACTGTCCCGCCTGCCTCTGTGCTCTCGGGCGATGCGCGGTGACGGCCCGGTCGGCGCGAGGGCAGCCGCTAAAGCCCGGTGACAGCGCGTCGTCCACCATGGACACGGTCCGGCTACGTCGGGCGAACCGCCGACAGCCGCAGGGCCTGAGCGGGAAGCTGACGGATCTGTACATGGACTCCCGTGAGACGCCACCTCCTGAGGCGTACCGCCGACCCGGCCGCCGGCACATTCTGAACCGTCTCACCGCCGACACCCGGCGGCCGGGATGACGTCCGACAGCCGGTCGGCCCGGATCCAGATGCTGGTCGCCGAGCAGGCGGCGCGACGCGGTGCCCGGGTCGGTGTGGTGGACGTGTGCACCGCGGCTGTGGCCGCGCTCCCGGTCGGCGGGGCCGGGCTGTCGGCGATGTCCCGCACCGCGGCCAGTCATCCGCTGTGCAGCACCGACGGCATCAGCGAACAGCTGGAGGAGCTGCAGCTCACCCTCGGCGAGGGACCCTGCGTGGATGCCTTCCGGCACGGCTCGGCCGTCCTGATCCCCGATCTGCTGGCCAGTGAGATACAGGACCGCTGGGTCGTGTTCGCGGATGCGGCTCTGGAGGCCGGGGCACGCGCCGTCTTCGCGCTCCCCCTGCAGATCGGGGCGATCAGCCCCGGCGTTCTGGACCTGTACGTCGACGTGCCGACCGTGCTGGACGCCGGGGAGCTGGCCGATGCGCTGGCGTTCGCCGATCTCGCGACGCTGCTCCTGCTCGACGCGCGGATCGACGAGACGAACGCGCCGGTCGACGGAGCACGGGAAGACCGAGGCTTCGAGGACCTGGGCGGATACCGGGCGGAGATCGACCAGGCCGCCGGCATCCTCACCGTCCAGCTCGGTGTCGGCATCGACGAAGCCTTCGTACGGCTGCGCGCCCACGCCTTCATACAGGGACGCCGGCTCACCGACGTGGCCGCCGACGTGGTGGCCCACCGGCTCCGCTTCTCCCCGGACACGGAACTCCGACGGACCGACGAGGAAACCTGATGCACCGGTGCCATCGGATCAACGTGCTGTGGTTCCCGCCGCCTTCCGGCCGGACTAGTCTCAATCGAGGGTGCCCACGATGAATCAGCAGCTACTGGCCAAGACCTTCGTCGAGCTTGCCGACAACCTGGTCGCCGACCCCCACCTGATCGACTTCCTGCGCCTGCTCACCGACCGCTGCGTCAGCATGCTCGGCGCGAGCGCCGCCGGGGTGCTGCTCGCCGACCGCGACGGCGAACTGCGTGTCATGGCCGCCTCCGACGAACAGGTACGCCTGCTGGAGCTCTTCCAGCTCCAGAACGACGAGGGCCCCTGCCTGGAGTGCTTCCGCACCGGCACACCCGTGATCGTCCCCGACCTGAGTGCGGAGACCGTGCGCTGGCCCCGCTTCACGGTAGCGGTCCAGCGCAGTGGTTTCACAGCCGTCCAGGCGCTGCCCATGCGCCTGCGGGACGAGGTCGTCGGCGCCCTGAACCTCTTCCACGCCACCCCCGGCCCCTTCGACCCGGCAGACATACTCGTCGCCCAGGCCCTGGCCGACGTCGCCACCATCAGCCTTCTGCAACAACGCTCCGCCCAACGCGGCACGATCCTCAACGAGCAGTTGCAGACCGCGCTGAACAGCCGCGTCCTGATCGAACAGGCCAAGGGAAAACTCGCCGAACGCCAGGGCGTCGACATGGAGCAGGCCTTCACCACCCTGCGCGGCTACGCCCGTTCCCACAACCGGCGCCTGTCCGATGTGGCCCGCGCCTTCATCGACGGCTCCGAATCCCTCCCCGGACTGGGGTCCTGACCCACTCCGCGCCACCGACCCCGCGCCGGGATTCACGGTCCGTACGGCCGCCGCCGCAGTGCGGCGGCGGCCGTACGGGGCGCGAGGATGGGAGGCCCCCCTCCACCGTTTCCTCGCGCGCTGTCCTCCGCGGCGGCGGGACTGGTGAGAACACCCCGTCTGGAAATGCCGGGAGGACGGAGACTGGAGCCGCTCATTGCGGCGATGCGGCTCCGGCCGGGCCTGGTTTCCGACTCGGGGGCTGGGAGCCTGGATGGGAAGACCTGCTGGTACCTGACACGGTCGCAGTTTCGTCTTCCCCGCGTGAAGCTTAGAACAGATACCCGTGAAGCGGAACAGGGCCTTTCACGGGAGACGCGGTACCTGCAGGCGCGCACTCACCGCCGTTCCGCCGCATGAAGGCGCCGCAACGCCCGGCGCAGTTCCCGCCGTAGTTGTTCCGGGAGCGCCTCGTCCTTCGTCCGGGCGACCAGGGCAACAGCCATGTCCCGGAGCTTGACGTTGCAGCGCTGCGACACGTCCACCAGCAGGTCCCAGGCCCGCTCACTGGAACACGGCGCCAGGACCATCACCATGCCGCGCGCCTGGTCGACGACCGCACGGGCGGCCAGCCCCCGCCGCAGCTGATCGATCTCCGTGCGCAGGGGCACGACGTCCTGACCCGCCGGGTTTTTCTTCACCGAGGCCTCGGCCGCCCCCACCAGTGCCTCGGAATCATGGCTGTGCTGTGCACGGCATCCACCTCTCCACGATCTTCATGCGTCCGATGTGACGGAAGCCGCCCCGGAACCTCTGGACGACAGGCCGATTCACCGGTCACTCGCGGCGGTCATGGTCCTGACGGTCCTCGCGCCTCCAGCGCGCCCGGTTCCGACGGCTGTAGCGGCGGTCCCAGCGGTCCTGACGGTCCCGGCGCTCCTGGTACGCCCGGTAGCCCTCGAGATCGGAACCGTCGCCACGGATCCAGCCTCCCCCTCGATCGCGGCCGTAGCGGGTGGCGCCGAAGAGCAGCACGGCCGCGGCCACCCACCAGAGGGGATGGAGAAAGCCGAGGCCGAACAGGGCCACGATCAGGATGACAAGCAGAACGAACACGGCGGGCCTCCTCGGAGCAGAACGACGTATCGCTGCCGGGGGCCAGGGCCTGTTCTAACAGTCTAGCCCTACCCAGAGGTTGCGGACACGACCCATGCCCGCGGCTTCCGACGGAACCGGGTCGAAAGCGGATGGCCACTCGGCATCTGTCCGGGGAGTGCGGCGAGGGCTACCGTGCGCGGTGCGGCCCGAGCCCCCGGCAGTGTCGATCGGCTCTCGCGCTCCTCGGGGGCGCACCTCCCGCATCAGTGCGGACCCCGTCCCGTCACCAACGGGCCGCTCCCCGCATCGGCCGCCACCACTCGCTCCTGGCGCGGCATCGATGCGCCCGTGCGGGCACCCTTCCGCTGCCCGCCGCGTCGCACGCGTTTCACGACAGGCTGTACACATGTACACGCTGATCGTTCCGGCTTCGTCCCCTTCGTCCTGCGCGCCACCGTGCTCTTGTCCTGCACCAACACCCTTTTTGGCAGGCCGAGTTCACTTTCCATCACGCCAGACCGGTAAAGAATGAACTCACTGAACCGGATCCGGCGGACTGCCGAGCGGCAGAGGGCCCCACTCCTTGACCGGTGACGTCGGAACTGCTCACTGCACCGCTGCCGGACGGCCAGGACGACGCCGAAGCGCTGGGGCTGGAGCCGGGAGGTGACTCGGGCTGGAGCCGGGACTGTGACTCAGGCTGAAACCAGAACTGGTGTCCGGCGCCGCGCTCCCGTCCGGCGCCGCGCTCCCGTCCGGCGAGGCCGAACCTCCCGTCTGCGACGCCGAGCCACCGGACGCACCCGGGGTGGGGGCACGTTGTCTGCGGGACCACGGCTGCCGGCCGAGCCACGGCCCACCGAGGTTCCCCTGCCCTGCTCGTTCCTGACCACGGCCGCCACCGGCTTGCCCATGACTCCGGGACCAACCGAGGGGCCGGCCTCAGGACTATGCTGTGTGCGGACGTCCCAGACCCCGGCGGGCCACCACTGCTTGGCCCACATGCCTGCGGAGAGCGGATCGTTCGTCCGGTCGCCCAGCGCATCCCCGAGGGAACCGGCTGGGTCCTACGCCCCGGAACTTCGGCTGCTGGATCGGTCACTCACCTGCCTGCTCGACAGTACGACCGTACCGGGAGCCCGGCACGGTCTCGTGAACCGAGGCACCCTGCTCATGAGTGTCCCACCCGTCCTGAACGTCCACCGGCACGACGCCGACAACCGGATGGTCACCCTCACCGGCGAGATCGACTTGAGTTCGGCGCCTTTGACGCACGTGTCACCGGAGCGGTGCCTCCACGACGGCATCCGCGCCATCGACGTCGGTGTCACCGCCGTCGCCTTCTGCGACCGCGGCGGCCTCAACGCCTTCCTTCACGCCCTGCCGCACACCACCGCGGCCGGAGGGTCCTCCCTGCAACTGGACCACCCCAGCCCGGCGATGGAGCGCCTCGTCGCCCTCACCGGCTCCGGTTCCCTCTTCCTCGCTCTCCCGGATGCCTTCGCCGGAGCCGACCGTCCCCGCGGCCCTCTCCGGATCCTGGTTCACCCGCACGCGCGGAACCGGGACGTGGCCCGGCGGCCGCAGGAACGGCTGCTCGCCGAGCACCAGGCATTCCTCGGTATCACCTCGGCGGATCGGGCCGACCAGCCGGTCCCGGCCGCTCTCCGCTCCTGGGGCCGGAAGGATGCCGGAGACGTCCGCAGGGCGGCCGACGGCGCCGTGTTCCTGTCGTTGGTCCTCCCCTGGGGGGTGGGAACGGCGGCGAGGCCGGAGGAGCTTGATCACCACTCCTGGACCGGGTGGTCGCCGTGATCCCCGGCAGTCGGTCGGCGCGGAGCCAGGCTCTCGTGGCCGAGCAGGCGGCCCTGCGCGGCGCCCGGGTCGGCGTCCTCGACGTGTGTACGGCGGCGGTTGCGGCGCTTCCGGTCGGCGGGGCCGGGATGTCCGCGATGTCCCGGGGGCGGGCGAGTCATCCACTGTGCGGTACCGACTCCGTCAGTCAGCAGCTGGAAGAACTCCAGCTCACACTGGGAGAGGGGCCGTGCGTGGACGCCTACGTCCTGGGCTCGGCGGTCCTCTGCCCCGATCTGTTGGCCGGTGAACTCCAACGACATTGGACGGTGTTCGCCGACGCGGCTCCGGAAGCTGGGGCAAGAGCGGTCTTCGCCTTCCCCCTGCGGACCGGGACCATCAGCCGCGGCGTACTCGATCTGTACTCCAGCAGTTCGGTCGAGCTGGACGCGGACGAGATGGCCGACGCGATGGCCTTCGCCGACACCGCCGCGCTGCTTCTGCTCCATGACCGGATCACTGAGACGGGTGTTCCGTCCGACACCGGCGCGTCCGACACCGATCGGACGGACGCCGTGCCCTTCGACGACCTGGGCGGTTACCGCGCCGAGATCGACCAGGCCACCGGCATCCTCATGGTGCAGCTCGGCGTCGGTTTCGAGGAAGCCTTCGTCCGGCTGCGCGCCCACGCGTACGCCGGGGGGACACGGATCTCGGTGGTCGCCGCCGACGTGGTCGCCCATCGGCTCCGCCTCCCCCGGGCACGACTCCGTCCGACAGGCAACCGCCGGATGCGCGACCTCCCGACGACGAGCCCTGATGCTCCCACCCCACACACAGAGGTGTGCATGATGAAGGAACAGCTGATGGCCCGGACGTTCGTCGAGCTGGCGGACAGTCTCGTCGCCGACTTCGACCTCATGGACTTCCTGCGCCTGCTCACCGACCGCTGCGTCGATCTGCTCGACGCGAGCGCGGCGGGCGTCCTGCTCGCCGACCGTGACGGCGTGCTGCGCGTCATGGCCGCCTCCGACGAACGGGTGCGCCTTCTGGAACTCTTCCAGCTCCAGAACCACGAAGGCCCCTGCCTGGACTGCTTCCACACCGGAATCGCGGTCTCCGTTCACGACCTGCGCGACGAGGCCGCCCGTTGGCCCCTGTTCACCGCCCAGGCCCGGCGCAGCGGCTTCACCGCCGTCCAGGCGCTGCCCATGCGTCTGCGCGACGAGGTCGTCGGTGCCCTCAACCTCTTCCACACCACCCCGGCGCCCATCAGTCCCGTAGCCACCCCCATCGCCCAGGCCCTCGCCGACGTCGCCACCATCAGCCTGCTGCAACAGCGCACCAGCGAGCGCAGCACGCTCCTCAACGAGCAGTTGCAGACAGCCCTCAGCAGCCGCGTCCTGATCGAACAGGCCAAGGGAAAGCTCGCCGAACGCCGCCACACGGACATGGAACAGGCCTTCACCACCCTGCGGGCCTACGCCCGCTCCCACAACCGCCGCCTATCGGATGTCGCCCGCGCCTTCATCGACGAAACCGAATTCCTCCCCGGCCTCAGCTCCCGAAGTTCCTGAGCAGCCCCCTTCCAGAAGGGTTCGTCATGCCACTCCGCCCCCTGCTTTGGTGAAGGCGGTGTTGATCTCTTCGGTGGTGACCCCCTGCCGCAGTACCAGGGGGAGGTCGGTGAGGGATCCGTCCGGGACGGGCACGCGGACGGCGATGCCGTCCAGGGCGCCGTCGAGTGCGGGGATGACCAGACCGACGGCGCGGGCGGCGCCGGTGCTGGTCGGGATGATGCTGACGGCGGCAGACCGGGCGCGGCGCAGGTCCTTGTGGGGGCTGTCGAGCAGGGCCTGGTCGTTGGTGTAGCCGTGGATGGTGGTCATCAAACCCTTGACGATGCCGAATTGCTCGTGCAGGGCGTGCACCATCGGTACGACGCGGCTGGTGGTGCAGGAGGCGCCCGAGACGATGTGGTGCCGGTCCGGGTCGTAGCCGGCCTGGTTGACGCCCATCACCACGGTGGCGTCGACGTCCTTGCCGGGCGAGGAGATCAGCGCCTTGCGGGCACCGGCCTTCAGGTGCAGGGCCGCGTCGTCGCGGGTACGGACATGGCCGGTGGACTCGATGACGATCTCCACTCCGGGCTTGCCCCAGGCCAGGACGGCCGGGTCGCGTGGGGCGGTGACGGCGATTCGCTGCCCGTCGACGTTGATCGAACGCTCGTCGTGGCCGACGGCCCGGCCGAGTGGCCCGTAGGTGGAGTCGTACTCCAGCAGGTGGGCCAGGGCCGCGGCGGGGGCGATGTCGTTGACGGCCACCACCTCGACCTCCGCGGTCCCCCGTCCCGGGCGGGCCAGGGCGTTCCGCAGGTAGTTGCGGCCGCTATGTCCGAAGCCGTTGATGCCTACACGTAGGGTCATGGCGGTGCCTCTGCTTGCCGTTGCGGAGGAGATGGGTCCGGGGGACCCGGTGTCGGTCCCCCGGGTGTGCGGGCTGGGCTCAGCGGAGCCAGGCGTGGTCGCGGACAGCGGGGAGGCGGGCCCAGGTCCTGCCGAGTCCCCAGGTGGTGCCGGCCGAGGCGACCGCGAGGGCGATCAGGACGGCCGCGTACAGGACGTGGTAGTCGACGAGCGGGTTGGTGGACATGCTCGGCGAGCCGTCGGCCAGGTGCTTGGCGGGCGGCCACTCGGCGATCCACATGAACGCCATCAGGGCGGTGCCGGCGACCGCGGCGAGCCGCAGTGCGATGCCACTGACCAGGGCGAGGCCGACGCCGAGCAGGCCGAGCATGAACAGCCAGTTCGCCCAGCCCGCTCCGGCCCAGGAGTGGAAGGTGGACTCCATGGGTCCGGCGGAGACGCCGCTGAGGAAGCCCTTGGTGGGTGAGCCGCCGTCGGCCCAGCCCTTGCCGGACGCGGTGGCGTAGCCCCAGCCGAAGGTCTTGTCGAGGAAGGCCCACAGGAAGACGAACCCGGTCACGATCCGCAGCCCCGCGAAGACCTGCGCGCGGGCCGCCGTGGCCGTGGCCGTTGTGCCAGTCGTGGTCTCGCCGGGCCTCTGCGCCGTCCCGGCCCGGCGTCGCGACGGGAGGTGGAAACCCATGTGCCGGCCGGGAGTTTCGTGTACTGACATGATGTTCATCCCTGTCTGGGCTCTGGTGGGCGTAGCGCGATATCTGTCCGCTTGCCGTCGTCGTCCTGCGTTCAATGTCCCGCCCGGGCCAGTCGGACCACAGGGGCCCACACGTACCGTCACAGGGGCCGAACGTCCCTTCCCCGCCCCGCTCCGGAGGCCGCGGGTGCCAGACACCGGGTCCTGCCGTCGCCTGCCCGTTTCGGGCGGACTCACCGCCGGGGGCGGGACGCTGGGGCCGTTCGGCCCCTGCCGTGGCCGTGGACACCGGGCGATGCTGGATACACGGCAGGGCGGCTCGTCGCGGAAAGGTCACACCCGACCGCACCGACGTCCTGCGGACGGACCCGGGTCATTCCCCTGCTCCGCCGACATACTCCGGGACCTCGCGGCAACGACGCGGTCCTCATTCTGAGGAGCAGCACCATGGAAGTTCTGATCTTCCTTCTGGTCAGCGTGATCCTTTTGGTCCTGGTGACACTCGCCATGGCCATCAAGGTCGTCAAGCAGTACGAGCAAGGAGTGCTGTTCAGGTTCGGCCGACTCGTCGGATCACGGGAACCGGGGCTGCGGGTCATCGTCCCGGTCGTGGAAGTCCTGCACCGGGTGTCGCTGCGGATCGTGACGATGCCGATCCAGTCCCAAGGCATCATCACCCGGGACAACGTGAGCGTCGATGTGTCGGCGGTCGCCTACTTCCGGGTCGTGGACGCGGTGAAATCGGTCATCGCGATCGAGAACGTCCACACGGCGATCAACCAGATCGCCCAGACCACCCTGCGCAAGGTCGTCGGCCAGCACACCCTCGACGAGACACTCTCGGAAACCGACCGCATCAACCTCGACATCCGCGAGATCCTCGACGTCACGACCGCAGAATGGGGTGTGGAGGTCACCCTGGTGGAGCTCAAGGACATCCAGCTCCCCGACAGCATGAAGCGGGCTATGGCCCGCCAGGCCGAGGCCGAGCGCGAGAAGCGCGCCAAAATCATCAACGCCCAGGGCGAGTCACTGGCCGCCACAGCACTCGGCGACGCCTCGGACATCATGATGAACCACCCGCTCGCACTCCAACTCCGCAACCTCCAGAGCCTGGTGGAGATCGGCGTGGACAAGAACACCACCGTCGTCTTCCCCGCCCCCCTGATGAGCACCATCGGCGAACTCGGCTCCTTCCTCGCCCGCGAAACAGCAGCGGCCGCCACGACCACCGCGCCGGCGTCCGCCGACGACACCAGGACCGGCCCCGCCCCGGTGCTGAACGGGGCGCCCAAGACGGTCTGATCCACCACGTCGCCATGGCGGTGACCTGCCAGGACCTGTCCTGGCAGGTCAC
>NZ_JBHVYO010000036.1:0-88131 GCF_042880655.1 Streptomyces sp. NPDC058295 | reverse complement strand
GGAACGGACGCTTCCTTTGTACTCACCCGAGAGACTCTCTCAGGCTTTCCTCCGGGCGCTTCCCTTCGGTCTTGCGTTTCCGACTCTATCAGATCCTTTTCTTGATCCGATTCCCTGTCGGGGGGATTGTCTTGGGCCTTTGGCTTTCGCCTGTCGGCCTTTCGACATTCACTACGTTAGCCGATTCCCTCCGCAACTCATAATCGAGTTCCGCGCGGTTGGAATTCGGGCATGCGGACATGCCGAATTCGCTCCCGCTGAGGGGCGTTGTAGGTAGTGGGTTGGCCGCTTCCGACTGCCGACGAATGTCGTACCCGGTCAAGCGGCTCGGGCTACATTACGCGCCGGCCAACAGCGAGTCAACTTCGGCGACGCCTGGGGACGTGTGCCCGATACGGGCTCACCGTCGGGTCGTCGGCGATCCAGTAGCGCCAGGGGTGGACCGCTCCATCGCCGGACACTCCGGTGCGCGGGCCGCTGCGTACCTGGTCGGAGGTGACCGGGGTACCGGTCAGGATCCTCAGGGGGGTGTCCCCCGCGGCGCAGGCGTCCGTGCCGTCGAGGGCCCGGTCCACATCCAGGGCGGTGGCCAGCCGGGCGGGGCCTTTGGCCAGTTCCTTGTCACTTCGGGCCGAGAGTCGACGTTTGCGGGCCGACTCGGCGCCCTCGACGATCTCGCCGGCGCGGAGCAGGACGGCGCCGGCCATGCCGTCCGGGCCGCAGACGAGGTTCATGCAGTGCCACATGCCGTAGGTGAAGTAGACGTACACGTGTCCGGGCGGACCGAACATCACGCTGTTGCGGGCCGTGGGACCGCGATAGGCGTGGGAGCCCGGGTCGTTCGGGCCGTCGTAGGCCTCGACCTCCGTGAGGCGCAGGATGATCGGACCGTCGGGGGTCGTACGGACGAGGTGACGGCCGAGCAGATCCTGGGCCACCTCCAGGACAGGGCGGTCGAAGAAGGTCCTGGGGAGGGGCGTACGGTCGGGGGTCGCGATCATGCTCTCCGAGCGTAGTGCAGACGCGTGGGTGCGTCGGGGTGGTCAGCGGGCATCCGCCTTGCCAGGGTGTGGGGCACGGAACCGGCCGCGCCGGGATCGCGTATGTAGGGGTCGAGGGATCCCGTAAGAAGAAGGTCGTAGAGGGAGAGACATGGCGTTCAAGAAGCTGCTCGCGAGTCTGGGGGCCGGCGGCGCTTCGGTCGAGACGGTGCTGACCGAGGTCAACGTCGTTCCGGGCGGTGTCGTGCAGGGTGAGGTGCGGATCCAGGGCGGGTCCGTCAACCAGCAGATCGAGGGTCTCTCGGTCGGGCTTCAGGCCAAGGTCGAGGTCGAGAGCGGCGACCAGGAGTACAAGCAGGACATCGAGTTCACGAAGCTGCGGCTCGGGGGTGCCTTCGAGCTCCAGGCCGGTGCCGTGCACGCGGTGCCGTTCGGGCTCGAGATCCCGTGGGAGACGCCGGTCACGACGATCGACGGTCAGACGCTGCGCGGCATGAACATCGGTGTGACCACCGAGCTGGAGATCGCCCGCGCCGTGGACTCCGGTGACCTGGACCCGATCAACGTGCACCCGCTGCCGGCGCAGAAGGCGATCCTGGACGCGTTCATCCAGCTGGGCTTCCGCTTCAAGAACGCGGACCTGGAGCGCGGGCACATCCGCGGTACGCGGCAGAAGCTGCCGTTCTACCAGGAGATCGAGTTCTTCCCGCCGTCGCAGTACCGGGGGCTGAACCAGGTCGAGCTGAGCTTCGTGGCCGACGAGCACACGATGGACGTCGTGCTGGAGATGGACAAGAAGCCGGGGCTGTTCAGCGAGGGCAGTGACACCTTCCGCTCGTTCCAGGTCGGTCTGCAGGACTACCAGGGAACCGACTGGACGGCGTACCTCAACCAGTGGCTGTCCGAGGTCGGCAGCAAGCGCAACTGGTTCTGACACACGGAGAGGGCCCGGAGTGCCGTACGGCGTTCCGGGCCCTCTGTGCGTCCTCGCGCGGGGCGTGAAGGTCGTAGGCTCCGAAGGGAGTGCCTTTCCGATCAATCAGGAGGTGTCCAGGTGACCGAGCTGAAGAGGCGGCCGCTGCCCCACGACTTCCATCCGCCGGTTCCGTCGTTCACGGTCACGAGCGAGGATGTCGAGGAGGGGGCGACGCTCAAGGACGCCCAGGTCCAGTCGGCGGGGAACACCTCGCCCCAGCTGCGGTGGGAGGGTTTCCCCTCCGGGGCCAAGAGTTTCGCCGTGACCTGCTACGACCCCGATGCTCCGACGGGCAGCGGATTCTGGCACTGGGTCCTGTTCGACATCCCGGCCTCGGTGACCGAGCTGCCGGCAGGTGCGGGCGGCGGCAAGTTCGAGGGGCTGCCCGAGGGTGCCGTACACGCGCGCAACGACTACGGCAGCAAGGAGTTCGGCGGTGCCGCGCCGCCGCCGGGGGACGGGCCGCACCGGTACGTCTTCACGGTGTACGCGGTGGACCAGGAGAAGCTCGGTCCGGATGCCGACGCCTCGCCCGCCGTCGTGGGCTTCAATCTGCGGTTCCACGCGATCGCCCGCGCTCAGCTGATCGGTGAGTACGAGGTTCCCGCGGAGGGATGAGTCAGCTCATCGTTCATTGAACGTTTGCCCGCCTCTGGTCTTGGAAGTGATCAGAGGCGGGCATTTTTGTTGCCGGGGGTCGCGGGGGTCACCTCCCGTGGAGCAGCAGATATTGCGTTGTCCATCTCGGCGTGCCCGGCCAGAGTTGACTCCAGCCCGCCAGGGGGTGGGCCGGTGCACACAGGAGGTGGGCTGGTATGCGGGACACGCTGGTGCTGAACGCGAGCTTCGAGCCGCTGTCGACGGTGACGTTGAACCGAGCCGTCGTTCTGGTGCTTCAGGACAAGGCCGTCGTCGAGCAGGCCCACCCCGAACTACGGATGCGCGGAGCCGAGGTCGACATCCCGGCGCCTCGTGTGATCAGGCTGTGCAGGTACGTACGGGTGCCCTTCCGAAGACAAGCTCCGTGGTCGAGGCGGGGTGTGCTGATAAGGGACCGGCACCGGTGCGCGTACTGCGGTCGTCGGGCGACGACCGTGGACCACGTGGTGCCGCGGGCGCAGGGGGGTCAGGACGTGTGGCTGAACACCGTCGCCTCGTGCGCGGAGGACAATCACCGCAAAGCGGACCGGACTCCGGAGCAGGCGGAGATGCCGTTGCTGCGGCAGCCGTTCGAGCCGACGCCGGCGGACGCGATGCTGCTGGCCCTGGGGCAGGACGACCTGGCCGCGCTGCCGGAGTGGCTGACCCTGGACGCGGCGTAGCCCGTATCCGGATGTGACCGGGGCCCACCTTCGCTCGGAAGGTGGGCCCCGGTCGTGTGTTCGTGGGGGGTCAGTCGATCGACGGCTTCTCGCGGCGTTCCGAACCGCCGCCGTTGCCGCCGTTGCCGGAGTTGTTGCCCCCCGAACCCCCGCCGAAGTTGCCGAAGTTGCCCATCGCGCCGGACAACCCCTTGAGGGCGTCGCCGATTTCGCTGGGGACGATCCAGAGCTTGTTGGCGTCGCCTTCGGCGATCTTCGGAAGCATCTGGAGGTACTGGTAGGAGAGGAGCTTCTGGTCCGGGTCGCCGGCGTGGATGGCCTCGAAGACCGTACGCACGGCCTGGGCCTCGCCCTCGGCGCGCAGCGCGGCCGCCTTGGCCTCACCCTCGGCGCGCAGGATCTGGGACTGCTTCTCGCCCTCGGCGGTGAGAATGGCGGCCTGGCGCGTGCCCTCGGCGGTGAGGATCGCGGCGCGCTTGTCACGGTCGGCGCGCATCTGCTTCTCCATCGAGTCCTGGATGGAGGTCGGGGGCTCGATGGCCTTCAGTTCCACGCGGTTGACGCGGATGCCCCACTTGCCGGTCGCCTCGTCGAGGACTCCGCGCAGCGCCGCGTTGATCTCCTCGCGGGAGGTCAGGGTCCGCTCGAGGTCCATGCCGCCGATGATGTTGCGGAGCGTGGTGACGGTGAGCTGCTCGATGGCCTGGATGTAGCTGGCGACCTCGTAGGTCGCGGCCCGGGCGTCGGTCACCTGGTAGTAGATGACGGTGTCGATGTTCACGACCAGGTTGTCCTGGGTGATCACCGGCTGCGGCGGGAACGGCACGACCTGTTCGCGCAGGTCGATGCGGTTGCGGATGGTGTCTATGAACGGGACGACGATGTTGAGGCCCGCGTTGAGTGTCCGCGTGTAGCGGCCGAACCGCTCCACGATCGCGGCACTCGCCTGCGGGATGACCTGGATCGTCTTGATCAGGGCGATGAAGACCAACACCACCAGAATGACCAGGACGATGATGACCGGTTCCATCGCGGCTCCCCGTACCTTTCTCCGCCTCGGCGCTTTCGGAAGATCTTATGCCTGTTGAAGATCTTGCTGGACGAGTGTGACAGACCGTCGTGCGGCTCGTGAGGTGTTCTGTTCACTTACGTCGTGCGGGAGTTGCGCGGAGTCAGATGACGATCGCCGTGGCCCCCTCGATGTCCACGACATCGACTTCCTGACCCACGTCGTAGGCGCGGTCGGTGTCGAGGGCGCGGGCCGACCAGATCTCTCCGGCGAGTTTGATGCGGCCCCCCGAGCCGTCGACGCGCTCCAGCACAACGGCCTGTTTGCCCTTCAACGCGTCGATTCCGGTGGCGAGTCGGGGACGCTGCTTGGCGTGCCGGATCGCGATCGGGCGTACGACGGCGATCAGTGCGACGGAGACGACGATGAAGACGAGCACCTGGGCGACGGCTCCGAAGCCGAGGCCCGCCACGACGGCGGCGGCCACCGCGCCGACCGCGAACATCCCGAACTCGGGCATCGCGGTCACCACGAGCGGGATTCCGAGCGCTGCCGCGCCGACGAGCCACCACACCCATGCGTCGATGTCGTTCACACCGTCATGGTAGGGCCGCAGGTCCTGCCGGGGACAGGGCGCACGGGGAGCGGTCAGGACATCGGCAGGCCCTGTGCCGTCCAGCGGTCGCCGACCTGTTCCACGACGAGCGGGAGGCCGAAGCAGAGGGAGAGATTACGGGAGGTGAGCTCCAGCTCGACCGGGCCCGCGGCGAGGACCTTGCCCTGGCGGATCATGAGGACGTGGGTGAAGCCGGGGGCGATCTCCTCGACGTGGTGGGTCACCATGATCATCGAGGGGGCGATGGGGTCGCGCGCGAGGCGGCCGAGGCGGCGTACGAGGTCCTCGCGGCCGCCGAGGTCCAGGCCGGCGGCGGGCTCGTCGAGGAGCAGCAGCTCGGGGTCCGTCATCAGGGCGCGGGCGATGAGGGTGCGCTTGCGTTCGCCCTCGGAGAGGGTGCCGAACTTGCGGTCCAGGTAGTCGCTCATGCCGAGGCGGTCGAGGAAGGCGCGGGCGCGCTGCTCGTCGACGTCCTCGTACTCCTCCTGCCAGCCGGCCGTCATGCCGTACGCGGCGGTCAGCACCGTCTGGAGGACGGTCTGGCGCTTGGGGAGCTTGTCGGCGAGGGCGATGCCGGCCATGCCGACGCGGGGGCGCAGCTCGAAGACGTCGGTGCCGGGGCTGCCGAGGGTCTCGCCGAGGATGGAGACGGTGCCGGCGCTGGGGAAGAGGTAGGTGGAGGCGATGTTCAGGAGGGTCGTCTTGCCGGCCCCGTTGGGACCGAGGATGACCCAGCGCTCGCCCTCCTTGACCGACCAGGAGACCTGGTCCACCAGAGCCCGGCCCTCACGGACCACGGATACGTCCTGAAGCTCCAGAACATCGCTCATGAGCGCGTTGTCTCCCCTTGCTGTGTGGCCGGTCGGTTGTCGCGGGCGCCTGTGGCTCGGACCGCCGCGCATGGGTGGGCGCGGCCCCTCCGGGAAAATCTACGCCACCGGTCGGGCGGCCCGTTCCATCGGTCCGGTCCTTAGGGTGGGGGCATGCTCTCGGAACCGCGCTCTGGTCGCCTCGCCGCTTGGGGAAATGCCCTGTTGGCCGGAATTGTCTCGCCGGATGACGCCGTGCTCGCCATCGTCGGCGAGGACGCCGTGCACCGGGTGGAGGGGCTGCCCGGTGAGACGGCACCCGTCGGGCTCACCCTCGCGCTGGGGCGGCTGCGGGCGCTCGGGGTGGAGGGGCTGCGGGTGGCGCTGCCCGCGCCGGGACATCCGCTGGGGCTGAGCGGACCGCCGGAGTTCAACACGCGGGCGCTCGATGCGGAGGAGGCCGTGGTCTGTCACGGCGCCGGGTACGGGCTGGTGCCGGAGGTGTACGAGGCCGGGCCCGACGGTGATGTACATGTCGAGGTCGTGTGGCACTGTCTACCGGTGCGGGAGGCTCCACCGGCCGATGTGCCGTCGCTGGGCGAGGCGGAGCGGGAGCTGGCGGAAGCGCTGCGGGACGCCACGGCGGTGCTGGCGCGACTGGACCTGGCGGGGTCGGGGCCGGTGGCGGAGGCGGCGATCGACGCGTACCGGGCTCGGGCCGAGCGGGGGCGGGAGGTCCTGGCGCCGGGGTATCCGCCGCGGGCGGTGCGGGTGCTGGAGCTGGCGCAGCGGGTGGGGCTGCTGGTGTCCCTCGCCTATGAGAACGGGCCCGGGGGTGCGGTCAGCTCCGCGGAGATGGCGGTGCGTGCGGAGGCGTTGCGGCCCGTCGAGCGGACGGGGCGGCGGGCGCAGGTCGCGGCGTACAACTCCGTTGTGGAGGAGCGGGAGCGGGGAGTTCGGTGAGCGTGGGTGCTTGGGTGCCCTGCGTCGGTGTGGGCCTCTGGGGGTGTGAGTCTCCGGGGGCTGTGCACCAGGCCCCTCCTCGGCCCTGAACGGGCCTTGTCCGCAAGCGCCGGACGGGCCGGATCACCGGGCGGCGTTGAAATGGGAACGGCACTACAAGAGGGGCCCACGCGTCGTCCGTGACGCGTGGGCCCCTCTGTGGTGCGGCTACGACCTCAGTCGTTGACGCAGGTGTTGCCGAACGCCGGGTTCAGCACGCCGACCACGTTGATCGTGTTGCCGCAGACGTTGACCGGGATGTGGATCGGCACCTGGACGACGTTGCCCGAGATGACGCCCGGCGACTTCACGGCCGCGCCTTCCGCACCCGCGTCGGCGACGGCGGCACCGGCCGAGGCGCCCGCGGCGATACCCGCGACGGTGAGGGCCACAGCAGCCTTCTTGGCGATGTTCATGAGAAGCGTTCCTCCTGCGTTTGCGTGTCCGACCCGGCCGCGGGTCGGACACTGCCCAACGCGAAAGCGATCGGGAACGATGCGGGGCCCGCCGGGAAGACACCTCGTTCGGATCATTGGAGCGACAAACAGACCGGCCTCCCTCGGTGGGGGCCGAGGGAGGCCGGAGGTCACCGCGGGTGCGGGCGGGACCTCAGTGGTTGAGACCCAGGTTGCCGAAGGCCGGGTTCAGCACGCCGATGACGTTCACGCTGTTGCCGACCACGTTGACCGGGACGTGCACCGGGGCCTGGACGAGATTGCCCGAGACGACGCCCGGCGAGCCCTTGGCCTCGCCGAGAGCGGTGGCGCCGTCGGTGGCGGAGGCCATGCCGGCACCCGCGGCCATCAGCCCGCCGGCCACCATCGTCACGGCCGCTGCCTTCTTCAGGTTCTTCACTTCTGACCCCTCCTAGCGATTGCCGCGGCAATCGCCGCGGCACGCACTGGAGAACGGCGGCGGGCCACGAAGGATGCGCCATCCGGGGGACATTCCCACGACGGTATGAATCTCGGATCGGAAGTTAACCTTCCGCGTTGCCTCACCGGTGCGCCCCCGCGACGCTCCGGGTGGTGCGCCGGAGCGCGTGTCAGCGGGTCATGCCGTGGCGTACGGCCCACAGCGCCGCCTGGGTGCGGTCCGCGAGATCGAGCTTCATGAGGATGTTCGAGACATGCGTCTTGACGGTCTTCTCGGAGAGGACCAGGGCCCGGGCGATCTCGCGGTTGGAGCGGCCGTCCGCTATCAGGCCGAGCACCTCGCGCTCGCGTTCCGTGAGCGCGCCGCCTCTGCCCTGGCCCGAGGTGCCCTCGTCCTGGGAGAGGAGCGCTCCGGCGACCTCCGGCTGGAGCAGGATGTGGCCGGCGTGGACCGAGCGGATGGCACCGGCGAGGGCGTCGGGATCCACGTCCTTGTAGACGTACCCGGCGGCGCCCGCGCGCAGGGCCGGGACCACCGTGCGCTGTTCGGTGAAGCTGGTGACGATCAGCACGCGCGCGGGGTTGGCCAGGTCGCGGAGTCTGCGCAGGGCCTCGACGCCGTCCATGCCGGGCATCTTGACGTCCATCAGGACGACGTCGGGCTTCAACTCCTCGGCGAGGGCGACGCCTTCGGCGCCGTCGGCGGCCTCGCCGACGACCTCGATGTCGTCCTGCACCTCCAGGAAGGTGCGCAGGCCCCGGCGGACGACCTGGTGGTCGTCGACGAGCAGCACCTTGATTGCGTCAGCCACCGGGAGCCTCCATCTCGATCGTGGTGCCCTTGCCGGGCGCCGATTCCACCGTGAGCGTGCCACCGACCCCGCTCGCCCGGTCCCGCATCGACACCAGCCCGAGGTGGCGGCCGGCCCGGCGGACCGTCGTCGGGTCGAAGCCGCAGCCGTCGTCCGTGACGCGCAGGACCGTGCCCGGGCCGCGCTTGCCGAGGGCCACCTCGACACGCAGGGCCCCGGAGTGGCGCAGCGCGTTGTGGAGAGCTTCCTGGGCGACCCGCAGCAGGGCCTCCTCCTGCGCGGCGGGCAGCGCGCGGACGCCCTGGCTGGTGAAGGTCACGCGCGCGGCGTGCGCGCGGTCGAGGACCTGGATGTGGGTGCGGAGGGTGGCGACGAGGCCGTCCTCGTCGAGGGCAGCCGGACGCAACTCCACCACGGCGGCGCGCAGTTCGTCGGCGGCCTCCGCGGCGAGCGCCGCGACCTGTTGCAGTTCGCCCTTCGCGCGCGCGGGGTCGCGGTCGACCAGGGCGGTGGCGGCCTGGGCCGTCAGGCGCAGGGAGAACAGCTTCTGGCTGACCGCGTCGTGCAGTTCGTGGGCCAGCCGGGAGCGTTCCTCGGCGATCGTCAGTTCACGGCTGCGCTCGTACAGGCGGGCGTTGGTGAGGGCTATCGCGGCGTGCTGGGCGAGGATCGCGAGCAGTTCCTCGTCGTCCTCGGTGAAGCCGCAGCCGCCCTGGGGCCTGGCGCAGTTCTTGTTGGCCAGGAACAGGGCGCCGAGGACCTCGTCGCCGTCCCGGACGGGCAGGCCCAGGAAGTCGGACATCTCGGGGTGGGCGGACGGCCAGCCCTCGAAGCGCGGGTCCTTGCGGACGTCGGCGAGGCGCTGGGGCCTGGCCTCCTGGAGCATCGCCGCCAGGATGCCGTGCTGGCGGGGCAGCGGACCGATGGCCTTCCACTGCTCCTCGCCGACGCCGTCGACGACGAACTGGGCGAAGCCGCCGTGGTCATCGGGGACGCCGAGGGCGGCGTACTGCGCGTCCAGCAGTTCGCGGGCGGAGGCGACGATCGTCTTGAGGACGTCGCGGACCTCGAGGTGCCTGCTCATGGCCAGCAGCGCGGAACTCACCGCGGCGAGGCCGGACCGGGGGCCTTGACTCATGCCCTCACGGTACCGGCGGGGTGTGACAGAGCGGATCGGACCTGTGACGGCGGCGGCCTGGGACGGAGGACCTAGGTCGGAGGTCCCCGGTACCGCGCCCTAGGGCGAGGGGACCGGGTGCCCGGGCGTACGACGAAGGGCCCCTGCGGCTTGCGTCCCGCGTCCGAGGCGGGGGCGGGGGGCCGGTTCCTACGTTGGGATCACCGCCGGACGGAGGCGGATCGGACGAGGGGACGGTTGTCATGCCGGTTGCGATCATCACGGGTGCGTCGAAGGGGCTGGGGCGGGCGCTGGCCGAGGCGCTGGCCGCGCGTGGCTGGGATCTGGTGCTCGACGCCAGAACCGCGGAGGTGCTGAAGGAGACGGCGGAGGCCGTGGCGGCGCACGGGGCCCGGGTCGAGGCCCGTGCGGGGGACGTCACGGACGCGGCGCACCGGGCCGAGCTGGTGGCGGCCGCCTGGCGGCTCGGGGGCTGCGACCTGCTGGTGAACAACGCGAGCGCGCTGGGCGCCGAGCCGCTGGTGCGGCTGGCCGAGCTGCCCCTGGACGGGCTGCGGCGGGCCCTGGAGGTCAACGTGGTGGCGGCGTTGGGGCTGGTCCAGGAGGCACTGCCGCTGCTGCACGGGGCGCGGGCGGGCGCGGTGATCACCGTCAGCTCGGACGCGGCGGCCGAGGCGTACGAGACGTGGGGCGGCTACGGGGCGTCCAAGGCGGCCCTGGACCATCTCGCGGCGGTGCTCGGTGCGGAGGAGCCGGGGCTGCGGGTGTGGGCGGTGGACCCCGGTGACATGGCCACGGACCTGTACGCGGCGGCCGTACCGGACGACGGCGATCCGCGGCCGGATCCGGCCGGTGTGGCGCCGGCCTTCCTGCGGTTGCTGGACGAGCGCCCGGCGAGCGGGCGGTACGGGGCTCCGGCCCTGCTGGAGGGACGGCGATGAAGCTGGCGCCGGGGGTGCCGCCGCACGAGCGCAGCCGAGGGTGGGGGAAGGTGCCGGAGGAGCTGTCGGCGCGGGTGCCGGCTGAGCAGCGCGGGCCGGGACGGGACCGGGGCGACGTACGGCTGCTGGTGTCGCGGGGGACGGAGGTGACGCATCACGCGTTCCGGGAGCTGCCGTGTCTGCTGCGGGCCGGGGACCTGCTGGTGGTGAACACCTCGCCGACGCTGGCGGCGGCCGTGGACGGGCGGGTCGGGCACGCGCGTGTGGTGGTGCACTTCTCCACGCGCGGTGACGACGGACGGTGGGCCGTGGAGCTGCGGGAGCCGGACGGGAAGGGCACCACCCGCGCGCGTGCGGGTGGGCCCGCGGGGACCGGGGTGCGGCTGGCCGGGGGTGTGCGGCTGACGCTGGAGGAGCCGCTGAGCCCGGGGAGCGGGCGGCTGTGGTGGGCGCGGGTGTCCTCCGTCGGCGCGGTGCCCGGGCTGCTGCGGGAGCACGGGCGGCCCATCCGCTACTCCTATACGGAGCGGGATCAGCCGCTGTCCGTCTACCGGACGGTGTTCGCGTTGCCGTCGGCCGACGGGTCGGGCAGTGCGGAGATGCCGAGTGCGGCGCGGCCCTTCACCGCGGGGCTGGTGGCGGAGCTGGTGAGCCGGGGGGTGCAGTTCGCGCCGATCACCCTGCACACCGGGGTCGCCTCGGCGGAGGTGCACGAGCCGCCGTACCCGGAGCGGTTCGTGGTGTCCGAGGCGTCGGCGCGGCTGATCAACGCCGTGCGTGGTGGTGAGGGAAGTCGGGCGCGCGGGCGGGTGATCGCGGTGGGGACGACCGCTGTGCGGGCCGTGGAGTCGGCGGCCGGGGCGGACGGGGTCGTACGCGCGCGTGCGGGATGGACGGATCTCGTGGTCACTCCCGCGCGCGGGGTGCGGGTGGTGGACGGGCTGCTGACCGGGCTGCACGAGCCGGAGGCCTCACATCTGCTGATGCTGGAGGCGGTGGCGGGGCGGGACGCGATCAGCCGTGGCTACGAGGAGGCGCTGGGCGGGCGCTACCTGTGGCACGAGTTCGGGGACGTGCACCTCGTCCTTCCGGAGGAGAGTGCTGACACAGAGCATTGCGCGGGCAACTATCTGTGAGAACAGGGTGGGGCCCGTGTGAGCCCGCACATAGGGCGCGGATCACGTACTACGGGCAATAGGAGATAAAGGGGACGCGGTGATCGGGGCAGATGGTTCTATCTGTCCCGATTTGCCCTTCCCTGATCCACTATCGGGGATCGTACGTCACACCTTTGCCTGCCCTTTTTGCGGCCGCTAACAATGGCTCTCGTCGCTCAGCGCCGTGGGTTCTCCCCCGGCGGCGCCCGTGCCACAAGCACCCGCTGTCCGCCGTCGGACGAAGAGAGCGACCTCCGCGCTATTCGAAGAGGTCCATCCGCATGCCCAAGAACACTCGTAAGATCGCGATCGCCGGTGCCGCCACGCTCGGTGCCGCTGCCCTCGCCTTCTCCGTGGTGCCGGCCGACGCGCAGACGACCACTACGGACGCCGTCTCCTCGGCCCGGGTCGCCTACAGCACGACGCCGGTGCAGGCCGTCCAGGCCAGCGTGACCGACCAGCTGGCCACGACGAGCGTGAAGGTCGACGCCATCGAGGCCAAGAAGGCAGCCGCGGCCGCCGCCGCCAAGAAGAAGGCCGCCGCCGAGGCCGCCGCGAAGGCAGCGGCAGCGAAGAAGAAGGCGGCCGCAGCGGCCGCCGCCAAGAAGGCCGCCGCCGCGCGCCAGGCCAAGGAGGCCGCGAGCCGGTCCGCCAAGCGTGTCGCGGTCAAGAAGGTCGCCACCAAGAGCTACGCCAACAACCTCGACGGCTGGATCAAGCACTCCCTGGACATCATGAAGTCCAAGGGCATCCCGGGCTCCTACAGCGGTCTGCACCGCAACATCATCCGGGAGTCCTCGGGCAACCCGAAGGCGATCAACAACTGGGACATCAACGCCATCAACGGCATCCCGTCCAAGGGCCTGCTCCAGGTGATCCCGCCGACCTTCGCCGCGTACCACGTCGCCGGGACGTCATGGAACATCTACGACCCGGTCGCCAACATCACCGCCGCCGCGAACTACGCGGCCGACAAGTACGGCACGATCGACAACGTCGACAGCGCGTACTGAGCCACCTCCGCACGCCGATGGGCGGCACCCCGTACCGGGGGTGCCGCCCATCGGCGTGCTACGGCGACGACTACTTGCGCATGACCTCGGGCTCGTGGCGGCGCAGGAAGCGGGCCACGAAGAAGCCGCAGATCACGCCGAGGACGATCAGCGCGGCCATGTCCAGGCCCCAGGCGCCGACGGTGTGCTCCCACAGCGGGTCCGTCTCACCGCCGTCCTTGGGCGGGCTGATCTTGTTGAAGTCCAGCGTGGCACCCGCGGCGGCGACCGCCCAGCGCGAGGGCATCAGATACGAGAACTCGTTGACGCCGACCGCGCCGTTCAGGGTGAACAGACAGCCGGTGAACACGACCTGGATGATCGCGAACATGACCAGCAGCGGCATGGTCTTCTCGGCCGTCTTCACCAGCGACGAGATGACCAGGCCGAACATCATCGAGGTGAAGCCCAGCGCCATGATCGGGATGGAGAGCTCGACCATGGTGGCGCTGCCGAGGACCAGGCCCTCGGTGGGGATCTCCCGGCTCGCGAAGCCGATCACGCCGACCAGCAGGCCCTGGAGCACGGTGACCACGCCGAGCACGAACACCTTCGACATCAGGTACGCGGACCGGGACAGACCGGTGGCGCGTTCCCGCTCGTAGATGACGCGTTCCTTGATGAGCTCGCGGACCGAGTTGGCCGCGCCCGCGAAGCAGGCACCTACCGCGAGGATCAGCAGGACCGTGGTGGCCGTGCCGTTGGGGATGATCCGGCCGGTCTTCGGGTTGACCGGGTTGGGCAGCAGACTGTTCCCGGAGTCGATCAGCAGGCTCACCGCGCCGAGGACGGCCGGCAGGATCACCGTCAGGGCCAGGAAGCCCTTGTCGGAGGCGATCACCGAGACGTAGCGGCGCACCAGTGTGACGAACTGGGACATCCAGCCCTGCGGCTTCGGCGGCTTCATCGCCTGCATCGGCGGCATCTGTACGGACTGCGGCGCGATGGCGTCGATGTCCGCGGCGTACATCTGGTAGTGCTGCGAGCCCTTCCAGCGGCCCGCCCAGTCGTAGTCGCGGTAGTTCTCGAAGGCGGAGAAGACGTCGGCCCAGGTGTCGTAGCCGAAGAAGTTCAGCGCCTCCTCGGGCGGGCCGAAGTAGGCGACGGCACCGCCCGGCGCCATCACGAGCAGCTTGTCGCAGATCGCGAGTTCGGCCACCGAGTGCGTGACCACCAGGACCGTGCGGCCGTCGTCGGCGAGGCCGCGCAGCAGCTGCATGACATCGCGGTCCATGCCCGGGTCGAGGCCGGAGGTCGGCTCGTCCAGGAAGATCAGCGACGGCTTGGTGAGCAGCTCCAGGGCCACCGAGACGCGCTTGCGCTGGCCACCGGAGAGGGAGGTGATCTTCTTCTCTTTGTGGATGTCGAGCTTGAGCTCGCGCAGCACCTCGTCGATGCGGGCGTCACGCTCGGCGCCCGTGGTGTCGGCGGGGAAGCGGAGCTTGGCCGCGTACTTGAGGGCCCTCTTGACGGTCAGTTCCTTGTGCAGGATGTCGTCCTGCGGGACCAGACCGATGCGCTGGCGCAGCTCGGCGAACTGCTTGTACAGGTTCCGGTTGTCGTAGAGGACGTCGCCCTGGTTGGCCGGGCGGTAGCCCGTCAGCGCCTTGAGCAGCGTCGACTTGCCGGAACCCGACGGTCCGATGACCGCGATCAGGGACTTCTCCGGGACGCCGAAGGAGACGTCCTTGAGGATCTGCTTGCCGCCGTCGACCGTGACGGTCAGATGGCGGGCCGAGAAGGAGACCTCACCGGTGTCGACGAACTCCTCGAGCCGGTCGCCGACGATCCGGAACGTCGAGTGGCCGACGCCCACGATGTCGGTGGGCCCCAGCTGGACCGAGCCGCCCTTGGGGATCGGCTGGCCGTTGACGTAGGTGCCGTTGTGCGAGCCGAGGTCGCGGATCTCCATGCGGCCGTCGGGCGTCGAGTGGAACTCGGCGTGGTTCCGCGAGACCTGGAGGTCGGAGACGACCAGCTCGTTCTCCAGGGCACGGCCGATGCGCATCACACGGCCGAGGGAGAACTGGTGGAAGGTGGTCGGGCTGCGGTCTCCGTAGACCGGCGGCGCCCCCGCGCCTCCACCGGGCACATTCTGCGCGTACGGCTCGCTCGGCCCCTGCTGCTGCGGGACGTGCGGCGCGCCCTGCTGCGGCGGCTGCCATCCGGCCTGCGGTGCCTGCTGCGGCGGGGCCTGCTGGGCCCAGCCCGGGTTCGCGGCCTGCGCGGCGTACGGCTGCTGGGGCTGCGCTGCGGGCGCCTGCGCGCCCGAGAGGTTCACGCGCGGCCCGTCGGTCGCGTTGCCCAGGTGCAGCGCCGAGCCGGGGCCGATCTCCAGCTGATGGATCCGCTGCCCCTGCGCGAACGTGCCGTTGGTGCTCCCGTGGTCCTCGACGACCCAACTGCGCCCGTTGAAGCTGACCGTGGCGTGACGCCAGGAGACCCTGGCGTCGTCGAGGACGATGTCTCCCTGCGGATCACGTCCGAGGGTGTATGGCCTGGACGGGTCCAGCGTCCAGGTGCGTCCGTTCAATTCCAGTACGAGTTCCGGCACTCCAGCCCCACTGAGTTGTCCCCCGAGTTAGCCCCATCAACGGGGAGTCTAGGGATGTCGAACATCGGGGGGAACTATTTCAGTAGCGGCCCCCTGACCGAAAGTCGGGCCTTGTGAAGAGCGTGCGCGAGCGTATCGGCCGTTCCCGTTGACGGGGTTGAAACCGGGCCGGAGAGTGGTAAAGGCACGCGAGGGGGACGGAAGCGGCGATCTTCGCCGCTGCGCGCCGCGGATCGGGGGGTCTGCATGAGTGCCGGTACGGGTGTCGAAGGCAGTGGGGGCGCGGCGCGCGGCAGGGGCGTGCCGTGGATCGACGTGCTGCTGGCCGCCGTCGCTGCGGTGAGCTGGGCGTTGATCGGGATGGCCGGGACGGCGGCGCTGGGGCTGCACCTCCTGGAGGCGGACTCCGCGGGCTCGTTGGGCCCGATGACGGCCGCGGTGGTGGCCCTGGCCGCCGGGGGCTCGGTGACTCCGTCCGGCGATGTGTCCGCTTTCGGGCTCACGGGCGCGGAGGCGAACACGGCCATCGAGATCACGCCATTGGGGGTGAGCCTGGTGGGCGCGCTGCTGCTGTCGTGGTTCTTCCTGCGGTCCCTGCGGGCGGCGGGAGTTGTGATCGCTCCGGCCGAACTCCTGGCGCGCGTCGGATCGGTGGTCGCGTTGTACGTGGCGATGCTCGGCGGACTGGTCTGGGCGGGGCACGACGTCATCACGCTCGACGGGGGCGCGCTGGGGCTGGACGACCTGCCCGGCGGCGGGGGCGGTGGCGGGGGCGGCCTGGAGATCCCCGGTCTCGGGGACATCGGCGGGCTGCTGCCCGACCGGCTCGGCGACCTCGTCGACGCGAAGGCCGCGGTCGGCTTCACCGTCGACACGGCGCCCACGCTGCTCGGCGGCCTCGGCTGGTCCCTCGGCATCCTGCTGATCGCGCTGCTGGCCTCGCGCCGCACGCCGCTGCCGGGCGGCTGGGAGGCGGTCCACCGGGTGGTGCGTCCGGCGGTGTCCGCCGTCGTGACCGTGCTGCTGGTGGCCGTGGCGGCCGGGTTCGCCGCGGCGGCGTACGCGGCGATCGGCGACGACCATCCCCGGCGGATCGCGGGGGCGGCGCTGCTCGGCGCGCCGAACGGGGTCTGGCTGGGCATCCCGATCGGCCTGTTCGTCCCCTGGGACGGACGGGCGACGGGCGCGCTGACGAGCGTCCTCCCGGACCCGCTGGACGATCTGCTGGGCGCCGGCACCGAGCAGTCGGTGACGCTGGGCCGCCTCGCGGAGCTGGACGGACGGGTGTGGCTGCTGGGCGTGGCGGCGGCGCTGATGATGCTGCTGGCGGGGGTGCTGACGGCGGTGCGGACGCCGGTGGGGCCGGTGGGGCCGGTCGGGTTCTCGCCGGCCGCGAGGGCAGGGGCCGGATCCGGGGGCCGGGGCGGGCGCGGGGCGGGTGCGCTCGGGTTCGCCGGGCGTTGTGCCGTGCGGTCGGGGGCGGCGACCGCCGTGGCGTTGCCCTTGATCGCCTGGTTGACGAACGTGTCCGTGGACGCCTCGCTCTCCGTACTGGGGTTCGACGCCTTCGGGGCCGGGATCGAGCTGCACGGGCACCTAGGGGCAGCCTTGCTGCTGGGTGCCGGGTGGGGCGCGGGGGCCGGGGCCGCCGGTGCGCTGCTGGCGTGGGCCAGTGGCGCGGCGGGGCGGCGGGCGGCGCCACTGGCACGGAGTGACCCGAGGGGCACCGCGGGCCCCGGCGAGGCAGGTGGGCCTTCGGGGTACCCGGACGACCGGGCCGGGCCGTACGCGCCGGGTGCGTCCTCGTACCGGCCGCCGAATCCGGCGACCAATCCCTATCTGCGGGTTCCGGAGGAGTTGCGGGAGTCGCGGGACGCGGAACCGCAGCGGGTTCGGCCCGATCGGGCCAGGGGGGACGGCAGCGGGCAGTCGAGGCCCTACGAGAGCTCCCGCCGGACCGAGCCCCCCTCGGGCGACGGGCGGCCGCCTGCCGGTCCGCCGGGGGCGGACGACGTCTACGGCGCTCCGACGGTGGTCCGGCCGATGGGGCCGTCTCCCCGCGTACCGCGCCGGCCTCCCGGGCCGCGGCCCGGTGAGCGGCCGCAACCCGGACCGGAGGAGGGTCAGCCGCCGCCTCCGCCCCCTCCTCCCGCTCCTCCGAGGGGCCCCAGGACGCCCGGCGGACCGCGGTGAGGGGCCGGGGCCGGAACACCCGCGGAACGCCCGCAGCCGACTGTTGTGGAGCGTGCCACCTCGCCGACATCCACTGTTCCCCGTCCGTCAGGCGGACCTCGGCGGCGCGCGGCACTGGGTGCCGGATACGGTGGGTACACCATGAGCGCTTTGCAGACTTCGTCCTCTGACGTCCCCACGCTCCTTGTCAAGATCTTCGGCAAGGACAGGCCGGGCATCACGGCCGGCCTTTTCGACACCCTCGCCGCCTTCTCCGTCGACGTGGTCGACATCGAGCAGGTCGTCACCCGAGGCCGGATGGTGCTGTGCGCGCTCGTGACCGAGCCGCCGACCGGCTTCGAGGGGGAACTGCGGTCCACGGTCCACAGCTGGGCCGAGTCGATGAAGATGCAGGCCGAGATCATCTCCGGCATCGGTGACAACCGGCCGCGCGGCCTCGGCCGGTCACTGGTCACCGTGCTCGGGCACCCGCTCACCGCGGAGGCCACGGCGGCGGTGGCCGCGAAGATCACGAAGGCCGGCGGGAACATCGACCGGATCTTCCGGCTCGCCAAGTACCCCGTCACCGCCGTCGAGTTCGCCGTCTCGGGCGTAAAGACCGCGCCCCTGCGCACCGCGCTGGTCACGGGTGCGGCGGCGCTGGGGGTGGACGTCGCGGTGGTGGACGCGGGCCTGTACCGGCGGGCCCAGCGGCTCGTCGTGATGGACGTCGACTCCACCCTGATCCAGGACGAGGTGATCGAGCTCTTCGCCGCGCACGCCGGCTGCGAGGAGGAGGTCGCCGAGGTGACGGCGGCCGCGATGCGTGGTGAGCTCGACTTCGAGCAGTCACTGCACGCGCGCGTGGCGCTGCTGGCGGGACTGGACGCGTCGGTCGTGGACAAGGTGCGCGCCGAGGTCCGGCTGACGCCGGGTGCGCGCACGCTGATCCGGACGCTGAAGCGGCTCGGATACCAGGTGGGGGTCGTCTCCGGCGGCTTCACCCAGGTCACCGACGATCTTCAGGAGCGGCTCGGGCTGGACTTCGCGCAGGCCAACACGCTGGAGATCGTCGACGGCAGGCTGACGGGCCGGGTCACCGGCGAGATCGTGGACCGTGCGGGCAAGGCGCGGCTGCTGCGCCGGTTCGCCGCGGCGGCGGGCGTACCGCTCTCCCAGACCGTGGCGATCGGCGACGGCGCCAACGACCTCGACATGCTCAACGCGGCCGGTCTCGGAGTCGCCTTCAACGCGAAGCCGGTGGTGCGCGAGGCGGCGCACACGGCGGTGAACGTGCCGTTCCTGGACACCGTCCTGTACCTGCTGGGCATCACCCGTGAAGAGGTCGAGGCCGCGGAGACGCACGACGAGCAGTAGCCCCGCGCGGGCGTGGCAAGGACGCGGGGGCGGCGGCGCGCGGACGCACGGGCGTCCCGACGGACGGCGAGGGCCCGGCACCATCGCGGTGCCGGGCCCTCGCGCGTGCCGGATGGGTCACTCGGAGGGCGCCCAGTAGTCGAGCAGCGTGCCCACGCCGGGCTCCAGGGACTTCCAGGGGCCGTCGAAGGAGACGACGGCGAAGGCGGCGGCCGGGAACCCGCGGCGGCGCATCCGCTCGCCGGCGTCGCCGTCGCTGCGGCCGGAGAGGATGTCGGCGAGACCCTGGATGCCCGGGTTGTGGCCGATCAGGACGACGTCACGCACGTCGTCGGGTGTTTCGTTGAGCAGGGCGATCAGCTCACCGGGCGAGGCCTCGTAGATCCGCTCCTCGTAGACGGTTTTCGGCCGCCGCGGGAACTCATGGACGGCGAGCTTCCACGTCTCGCGTGTGCGGGTCGCGGTGGAGCAGACGGCCAGGTCGATGGGGATACCGCTGTCGACCAGCTTGCGTCCGGCGATGGCGGCGTCCTTACGGCCCCGCTCAGCGAGCGGACGCTCATGGTCGGTCACCTGCGGCCAGTCGGCTTTCGCATGGCGGAAGAGGACGATCCTGCGGGGTTCTGCGACGCTCATGGGTCCCAGCTTCGCATGAAACAGGCCATGGGGCGCAGGGAGTTGACATGCGGCTTCACCAGCGGTCCTGAGCTCCGCCCTAGCGGGTGACCAGCTGTTGCACGCGCTCGACGAGGTGGGTGATCGCCGGGTCGCCGGTGGCCGCGTGGGCGTCGGCGGGGTTGAGTATCAGCACCAGCAGGGTGATGAAGGCGAGCGTCGGGAGGGCGAGGGCCCACCAGGGCAGCCAGGTGTCGACGCCGCCCGAGGTGGCCGGGTGAGGCCGGGTGTGCGTAGGGGCCGACATGGGTGCCTCCGCTGTCTTCGAGTGGTCCGTGGACCTTGGCAGGTGATCCGCGTCCTGCGGCCACACCTCGAAGTTACGGAATCGGCGGCCCTCAACCCATCCGGTGATCCACCCACTTGACCCTGACCCTCACCCCCTAGGGGACAGGGGGGTTAACCCCACCCCGGACGCTCGGACGGGATCACGGCAGGGCCGACGCAGCGGTCGTCACGGCTGGGTGGTCACCGCCGGTTCGTCACGACCGGGTCGTCACGGCCGGGCCGTCAGGGCGAGGCGATGGTCGCGATGACGGCGATGACGACGAAGATGGCGAAGAACGCGCCGAAGACGATCAGCATCTTCTTCTGGCCGTTCTGGGGGTTCGGGTCGAGCACTGGCATACGGCAAGTCTCGCACCCCGGGTCCCCGGCGGTGTTCCGGGGGTCAGCGGGCGGCTTCCTCCTCCACCGTGCGGTCCCGGCCGGCCAGGACGCCCACCACCGTCTGCGGGACCATCAGGGCCGCCATGAGCGCGAGGGGCAGGCCCCAGCCGCCGCTGTGCTGGTACAGCACCCCCACCAGGAGCGGGCCGGGGATGGAGATCAGATAGCCGGTGCTCTGCGCGAACGCCGACAGCTGAGCCACCCCCGCGCCGGTCCTGGCCCGCATCCCGACCATCGTGAGGGCCAGCGGGAAGGCGCAGTTGGCGATGCCGAGCAGCAGGGCCCAGGCCCAGGCGCCGCCGGCCGGCGCGAGGTACAGGCCGGCGTATCCGACGAGGCCGCAGCCGCCGAGCGCGAGCACGATCGGGCCCTGGCGCGGCAGCCGGGTGGCGACGCGCGGGATGACGAAGGCCAGCGGCACGCCCATCGCCATCGTCACGGCGAGGAGCAGCCCGGCCGTGCTCGCGGGCACCCCGGCGTCCCGGAAGATCTGCGGCATCCAGCCCATGGTGATGTACGCGGCGGTGGCCTGGAGGCCGAAGAAGACGGCGAGCGCCCAGGCGGTACGGCTGCGGGTGATGCGCAGCGGGGCGGCCGACGGCTGCGGCACGCGCGCGTGGGCCTGCGCGGCGGGCCGCGGTCCCCGCTCCCCCTGCGGACGCCCGCCGCCCGGTGCCGTCCCGCGGTCCCGTGCGAGCGGCAGCCAGGGCAGGACGGCCGCCGCCGCCAGGCCCGCCCAGAGCGCCAGGCCGGTCTGCCAACTGCCGCCCAGCGCCTCGGTCATGGGCACGGTGATCGCGGCGGCGGCGGAGGTGCCGAGGGCGAGGGCCATCGAGTACAGGCCGGTCATGGTGCCGACCCGGTCGGGGAAGTGACGCTTGACGATCACCGGCATCAGGACGTTGCTGACGGCGATGCCCATGAGGGCGAGGGCACTGGCGGCGAGGAACCCCGCCGTGCCGCCCGCGTAGGGGCGCAGGAGGAGCCCCGCCGTGATGGCGACCATGCCGGCGCACACCACCGCTCCCGGCCCGAAGCGGCGGGCCAGACGGGGTGCCATGACACCGAAGACGGCGAAGCAGAGCGGGGGCACGGAGGTGAGGAGCCCGGCCGCGCTGCCGCTCATGCCGAGCCCGTCGCGCACCTCTTCGAGGAGGGCGCCGAGGCTCGTGATGGCGGGCCGGAGGTTGAGGGCGGCCAGCACGATGCCGGCGACGAGCAGCCACGTGCCCCGGTCCCACGCGCGGAGGGCCGTTCGCGGGGGATTGCCCGCTGCCTGGGTGCGGGTGGGCGGGGGTGTCGTCGTCCGGGTCTGCTCGCTAGCCATGCCGACCATCATAGAATCATAGGATGATTGGTTGTCCATGCCCGGGTTCCCCTCGGCCGCCCCACCCGTGCGAAGGTGTGCCATGCCCCTGAGCCATCCCCGCCGCTCGGCGCTGTCCGAACAGGTCATCGCCGCGCTGCGCACCCAGATCACCTCGGGCGAGTGGCCGGTCGGCGCGCGCATCCCCACGGAGCCCGAACTGGTCGAACAGCTGGGCGTCGCCCGCAACACGGTCCGCGAGGCCGTCCGGGCGCTCGCGCACAACGGTCTGCTGGACATCCGGCAGGGCTCGGGCACCTACGTCGTGGCGACCAGCGAACTGGCGGGCGTGATGCACCGCCGGTTCGCCGACGCCGACCCCGGGCACATCGCCGAGCTGCGCGCCACGCTGGAGTCGAGCGCGGCGAAGCTGGCGGCCGAACGGCGCACGGAGAAGGACCTCAAGCAGCTGGACGCGCTCCTCCTGCGGCGTGAGGAGGCCTGGGACTCGGGCGACGCGGAGGCGTTCGTGACGGCGGACTCGACCTTCCACCTGGCGGTGGTGGCGGCCTCCCACAACGACGTCATGAGCGCGATGTACGCGGACCTCGGCGAGGTGCTGCGGGACTGGCTGCGCGAGGACGTCGGCGAGGAGCTGACGCCGGAGACGTACATGGACCACACGCGACTCGTGGACGCGATCCGCGCGGGCGACGCGGAGGCCGCCGCCGTCGAGGCGGCCAGCTACCCCCTGCTGTGCCGGCCCGGCCGGTTCACAGCTTCTGGTGGCTGACCCAGGCCGAGCGGACCTCCTTCCAGCAGCGGCCGGTGAGCCGTACGGTCTGAGCGGGGCCCGCGTCGGAGGGGCTGCCGTCGGTGTCGAGATCCCACCAGCGGTCGCACTCGACGTGCAGACGGACGCGGTCGGTGTCGGCGTAGGGGTTGTGGCAGTAGGCGACGACCCGGGAGCCGCGGACCTCGGTGCGGCACTCCGCGCCGAACGGCTCCTCGGGTGCGGCGGTGGCCTGCCGGGCCGGCACGCGCGCGTGGGGCAACGCGTCGTACGGCAGCGACAGGACGAGACAGACGGCGACGGTCACTGGGGCCAGGCTGCGAGACAGGCGCACAAGGGGACCTCCTCGGCCGTGCTGGGGAGGAAAGCGCGGTAAGGAACCCGCACTTCAGAGTGCCTTGCCGGGGCACTCACCCGCCTGGCCGGATGAGCCGAACGGGTGACGCCCCGCTCCCCACGCGCGGGCGGGGGAACGGGGCGTCGACGGCGTGTCGGTGATCAGGCTCCGATGGCGTGCAGGCCACCGTCGACGTGCACGATCTCGCCCGTGGTCTTCGGGAACCAGTCGCTCAGCAGGGCGACCACACCGCGGCCGGCCGGGCCGGGGTCGTTGAGGTCCCACTCCAGCGGGGCGCGGTCGTCCCACACCGAGGCCAGCTCGGAGAAGCCCGGGATGGACTTGGCCGCCATGGAACCGATGGGGCCGGCGGACACCAGGTTGCAGCGGATGTTCTGCTTGCCCAGGTCACGCGCCATGTAGCGGCTGGTGGCCTCCAGGGCCGCCTTGGCGGGGCCCATCCAGTCGTACTGCGGCCAGGCGAACGAGGCGTCGAAGGTGAGGCCGACGACCGAGCCGCCGTTCTGCATCAGCGGCAGACAGGCCATGGTGAGCGACTTCAGGGAGAACGCCGAGACGTGCATGGCCGTGGCGACCGACTCGAACGGCGTGTTGAGGAAGTTGCCGCCCATGGCGTCCTGCGGCGCGAAGCCGATGGAGTGCACGACGCCGTCGAGACCGCCGAGCTCCTCGCCGACGATGTCGGCCAGCCGGCCGAGGTGCTCGTCGTTCGTCACGTCGAGCTCGATGACCTTGGTGGGCTTCGGCAGCTTCTTGGCGATGCGCTCGGTCAGCGTGGGCCGCGGGAACGCGGTCAGGATGATCTCGGCACCCTGCTCCTGGGCCAGCTTGGCGGTGTGGAAGGCGATGGAGGACTCCAGCAGCACGCCGGTGATCAGGACGCGCTTGCCCTCGAGAATTCCGCTCATGGTGATCAGTGACCCATTCCCAGTCCGCCGTCAACGGGAATGACGGCTCCAGTGATGTACGAGGCGTCGTCCGAGGCGAGGAACCGCACCGTCGCGGCGATCTCCTCCGGCTGCGCGTACCGGCCGAGCGGGACCTGCGAGACGATGCCCGCGCGCTGCTCGTCGGTGAGCACCTTGGTCATGTCGGTGTCGACGAAGCCGGGCGCGACGACGTTGAAGGTGATGTTGCGCGATCCCAGCTCACGGGCGAGGGAACGCGCGAAGCCGACCAGGGCGGCCTTGGAGGCGGCGTAGTTCGCCTGCCCGGCGGAGCCGAGCAGTCCCACGACCGAGGAGATCAGGACGACACGGCCCTTCTTGGCGCGCAGCATGGCGCGGTTCGCGCGCTTGACCACGCGGAAGGTGCCGGTGAGGTTGGTGTCGATGACCGAGGTGAAGTCCTCCTCGGACATGCGCATCAGGAGCTGGTCCTTGGTGACGCCGGCGTTGGCGATCAGAACCTCCACGGGGCCGTGCTCGGCCTCGATCTCCTTGTAGGCCTGCTCCACCTGCTCGGAGTCGGTGATGTCGCACTTGACCGCGAAGAAGCCGGCCGGTGGCTCGCCCGAGCGGTACGTGATCGCGACCTTGTCGCCGGCATCGGCGAACGCGCGGGCGATGGCGAGGCCGATGCCCCGGTTTCCTCCGGTGACGAGAACCGAGCGGCTCAACGGATCACCCTTTCGATAGGGGTCTGACGCACCCGCCCGAACACGGAACGGCAGGTGGCTTCCCTCGAAACCTATCGGTCTGCCTCGTCCGACGGACATTCGGGCACCGACAGTGGCTCACCGGACTGACTGTGGGGTCTCTACAGAAAGTTTGCGGAAGCGGGGCGGAAACGTGTGGTCCGGGGCCGCCGGGCGCGACATGATCGAGGCCTTCACTCGTGACGACACCAGGGAGAGACGTAGGTGCCCCACAGCATCGATGAAAGTTTCACGGCCCTACCCCTACGCGCCCTCGCCGACGCCGCTCTCGCACGCGCGCGTGCGCTGGGGGCGGAGCACGCGGACTTCCGGTTCGAGCGGGTGCGCAGCGCGTCCTGGCGGTTGCGGGACGCCAAGCCCTCCGGGTCCTCCGACACGACCGACCTCGGGTACGCGGTGCGCGTGGTGCACGGCGGCACGTGGGGGTTCGCGTCCGGCGTGGATCTCACGATGGACGCCGCGGCCCGGGTCGCCTCGCAGGCCGTGGCGATGGCCAAGCTGTCCGCGCAGGTGATCAAGGCGGCCGGTTCGGACGAGAGGGTCGAACTGGCCGACGAGCCGGTACACGCCGACAGGACGTGGATCTCGTCCTACGAGATCGACCCGTTCACCGTCGCGGACGAGGAGAAGGCGGCGCTGCTCGCGGACTGGAGCGCGCGGCTGCTGGCGGCGAACGGGATCAACCACGTGGACGCCTCGCTGCTCACCGTCCACGAGAACAAGTTCTACGCCGACACGGCCGGGACGGTGACCACCCAGCAGCGGGTGCGGCTGCACCCGGCGCTGACCGCGGTGTCGGTCGACGAGTCGAGCGGCGAGTTCGACTCGATGCGCACGATCGCGCCGCCCGCCGGACGCGGCTGGGAGTACCTCACGGGCACCGGGTGGGACTGGGACGACGAACTCGACCGGATCCCGGAGCTGCTCGCCGAGAAGATGCGGGCGCCGAGCGTGGAGCCGGGACTGTACGACCTGGTCGTCGATCCGTCGAACCTGTGGCTGACCATCCACGAGTCCATCGGGCACGCCACTGAGCTGGACCGGGCCCTCGGCTACGAGGCCGCCTACGCCGGCACCTCCTTCGCCACCTTCGACCAGCTCGGCAAGCTGCGCTACGGCTCGGACCTGATGAACGTCACGGGTGACCGCACCGCCGAGCACGGCCTGGCGACCGTCGGCTACGACGACGAGGGCGTCGAGGGCCAGTCCTGGGACCTCGTGAAGGACGGCACACTCGTCGGCTACCAGCTGGACCGGCGGATCGCGAAGCTGACCGGGTTCGACCGGTCCAACGGGTGCGCCTTCGCCGACTCCCCCGGTCATGTCCCGGTGCAGCGCATGGCCAACGTGTCGTTGCGGCCGGATCCGGCCGGGATGTCGACCGAGGGTCTCATCGGCAGCGTCGACCGGGGTATCTACGTCGTGGGCGACCGGTCCTGGTCCATCGACATGCAGCGCTACAACTTCCAGTTCACCGGGCAGCGGTTCTTCCGGATCGAGAACGGGCGGATCACCGGCCAGCTGCGGGACGTGGCCTACCAGGCGACGACCACCGACTTCTGGGGGTCGATGGCGGCGGTCGGCGGCCCGCAGACGTACGTCCTCGGCGGCGCCTTCAACTGCGGCAAGGCCCAGCCGGGCCAGGTCGCGGCGGTGTCGCACGGCTGCCCGTCGGCCCTCTTCAAGGGCGTCAACATTCTGAACACCACGCAGGAGGCCGGTCGATGAGCGCGGGCACCAACAAGGCGCAGCAGCCGCACGAGATCGTCGAGCGCGCCCTCGAACTGTCGAGGGCCGACGGCTGTGTCGTGATCGCCGACGAACAGTCGACGGCCAACCTGCGCTGGGCCGGCAACGCGCTCACGACCAACGGCGTCACGCGCGGGCGCACGCTCACCGTGATCGCCACGGTCGACGGCAAAGAGGGCACCGCCTCCGGTGTCGTCTCGCGGGCCGCCGTCACCAAGGACGAGCTGGAGCCCCTGGTCCGCGCCGCCGAGGCCGCCGCGCGGGGCGCGGCCCCGGCCGAGGACGCGCAGCCGCTGGTCGGCGGCGTGGCGCGGTCCCCCGAGTTCACCGAGGCGCCCGCGGAGACCTCGTCGGCGGTGTTCGCCGACTTCGCGCCCGCCCTGGGTGAGGCGTTCGCACGCGCGCGTGCGGGCGGCCGCGAGCTGTACGGGTTCGCCAACCACGAGCTCGTCTCGACGTACCTGGGCACGTCGACCGGGCTGCGGCTGCGGCACGACCAGCCGAACGGGACGCTGGAACTCAACGCCAAGTCCCCGGACCGGACCCGCTCGGCGTGGGCCGGGCGCTCGACCCGGGACTTCAAGGACGTCGACCCGGCGGCGCTCGACGCCGAGCTGGCCGTCCGGCTGGGCTGGGCGGAGCGGCGGATCGAGCTGCCCGCCGGGCGGTACGAGACGCTGCTGCCGCCGACCGCGGTGGCCGACCTGATGATCTACCAGCTGTGGTCGGCGTCCGGCCGGGACGCGACCGAGGGCCGTACGGTGTTCTCCCAGCCCGGCGGCGGCACCCGGCTCGGGGAGAAGCTGTCCGACCTGCCGCTGACCCTGCGCAGCGACCCGAACGAGCGGGGCCTGGAGTCGCCGCCCTTCGTCATCGCGCACTCCTCCGGCGGCGACCAGTCGGTCTTCGACAACGGCCTGCCCGTGCGGCCCACCGAGTGGATCTCCGCGGGCGAGCTGAAGCGCCTGACGACCACCCGGCACAGCGCGGCCCTGACCGGCCTGCCGGTGGCGCCCGGGGCCGACAACCTGATCCTGGACGGCGGCGAGGACCGCTCCCTGGAGGAGATGGTCGCGGCCACCGGACGCGGGCTGCTGCTGACCTGCCTGTGGTACATCCGCGAGGTCGACCCGGCGACGCTGCTCCTCACCGGTCTGACCCGGGACGGCGTCTACCTGGTGGAGAACGGCGAGGTCGTCGGCGAGGTGAACAACTTCCGCTTCAACGAGTCGCCGGTCGGCCTGCTGGGGCGGGCGACGGAGGCGGGGCGCACGGAAAAGACGCTGCCCCGGGAGTGGAGCGACTGGTTCACTAGGGCTGCGATGCCCGCGCTGAGGGTGCCGGACTTCAATATGAGCTCTGTCAGTCAGGGCGTATAACCTCGTAGCCGGTGGTCGCTCGACCGCCCGGACACAGCCTGAAGATCATCAAGGAGATACGAGAACCGTGACGGACATCGTCGACGAACTGCAGTGGCGCGGGCTGATCGCCCTCTCCACTGACGAGGACGCATTGCGCAAGGCGTTCGCGGACGGTCCCGTCACGTTCTATTGCGGCTTCGACCCGACCGCGCCCAGCCTGCACCTCGGCAACCTCGTGCAGATCCTGACGATGCGCAGGATCCAGCAGGCGGGCAACCGTCCGCTGGGTCTGGTCGGGGGCGCCACCGGGCTGATCGGCGACCCGAAGCCCACCGCGGAGCGGACGCTGAACTCGCCCGAGGTCGTCGCCCAGTGGGTCGAGCGGCTGCGCGCGCAGATCGCGCCGCTGCTCGACTTCGACGGCCCGCACGCGGCGGTCATGGTCAACAACCTGGACTGGACGCAGGGCCTGTCGGCCATCGAGTTCCTGCGGGACGTCGGCAAGCACTTCCGCGTCAACAAGATGATCGCCAAGGAGGCCGTCTCCCGGCGGCTCAACTCCGAGGCGGGCATCGGCTACACCGAGTTCAGCTACCAGATCCTCCAGGGGATGGACTTCCTGGAGCTGTACCGGCGGCACGGCTGCACTCTGCAGACCGGCGGCAGCGACCAGTGGGGCAACCTCACCTCGGGCACCGACCTGATCCACCGGGTGGAGTCCGACGCCGTGGTGCACGCGCTGGCCACCCCGCTGATCACCAAGGCGGACGGCACCAAGTTCGGCAAGACGGAGTCCGGCACGATCTGGCTCGACCCCGAGATGACCACGCCGTACGCCTTCTACCAGTTCTGGCTGAACGCGGACGACCGGGACGTGTCGAAGTTCCTGCGTATCTTCAGCTTCAGGTCCCATGCCGAGATCGAGGAGCTGGAGCGGCAGACCGAGGAGCGTCCGCAGGCCCGGGCCGCTCAGCGCGCGCTGGCCGAGGAGCTGACGACGCTGGTGCACGGCGCCGACCAGACGGCCGCCGTGGTCGCCGCGTCCAAGGCCCTCTTCGGCCAGGGCGAGCTCGGCGAGCTCGACGACCGGACGCTGGCCGCGGCCCTCTCCGAGGTGCCGCACATCCAGGTCGCCGAGCTCGGACCGGTCGTGGACCTGTTCGCCGAGGTCGGCCTGGTCGCCAGCAAGTCCGCCGCGCGGCGGACCGTGAAGGAGGGCGGGGCCTACGTGAACAACGTCAAGGTCACCGCGGAGGACGCCGTCCCGTCGAAGGACGAACTCATCCACGGGCGGTGGCTGGTGCTGCGGCGCGGGAAGAAGAACCTGGCCGCCGTCGAGGTCACCGACGTCTGATCGCCGCGCTTCCCCTCTGCGGGTCGCGCGTAGGGGGTGCGCCGTAAAAGGGGCGCCGCAGGGGTGCGGGTTTCTGCCGGCCGCGGCTTTCGTCGTGGCTCGTCGCGCAGTCGCCCGCGCCCCCGTGGGGCGCGTCGGTCACGTCCGCTGCTTGCGCTTGCCCAGCGTCGCCATGTAGAGCATGTCGCCCAGGGCGACGATGATGATCGCGGCGATCAGCTGGAACAGATGGCGACTCCAGTCGATGCCGGACGTCTCCTCGACCCCTGCCGCGCGGGCGATCGCGTTGCCGACGATCGCGCCCAGCATGCCGAAAATGGTGGTCAGCCAGAGCGGGCTGTGCTGCTTGCCCGGGAGGATCGCCTTCGCGATCAGGCCCAGCACGAATCCCACGATGATCGCCCACAACCAGCCCATGGCTGCCTCCTTGTACGGCTCTACGTGAGCATTGCACCCAAGTCTCGGTCCGCTCGCCGTACGGCGCATGTCGGGTACGGCCATACGCGGCACGGCGCAGAACGTTCGCCCGGGCGGCGGGTGACCCGGTCTCGAAGGCGGCGCAGTCGCGGCGTAACGTGGACGGTGTCCGGGCCCGGCCCCCCGATCGGGTGCGGGCCGGAGAGGGGCCGGGGCAAGGCCGATGCGGGCGGACGGTGGAATGTGATGCGGAAGCAGGGTGGCGGCGGCAACGTCCAGGTGTTCCGGATCACCGGTGCGCGCCAAGGACTCCAGGACGACGTGCGGGGCCGGCAACGGCGGTACATCATCTCGATGTCGATCCGTACGCTGTCGGTGATCCTCGCGGCGACCTTGTGGAACGTGGAACGCCATGTGGCGATCGTGGCGTTGGTCCTGGGGGTGGTGCTCCCCTATATCTCGGTGGTGATCGCCAACGCGGGGCGGGAGAACGTGCCTTCGCTCCCCTCCACTTTCCTGACCGCGCCGGTGCGAACCATGATCGCTCCGCCGCGGGCCGACGGTGAATCCGTGGGCTCGGTGCCGGAAGAGGAGGGCTTCGCGGAATCCCTCCGCAAGGAACCGGAGCCCGATCCGGCTGAGCGTCAGCCGTGAACAGGCCATGAGCGGACCGTGCTCAAAGCTCAGGAAAAGCTCAGATCAATCATGTTGTTCCAGTGCCGTGCGGACCGTGAGCCATGACATACTTCGTACGCGCTCCGCATCCCCCGTCGGAGCGACGGACCGACGCCGGGCAGCTCCCCCCGTGGCTGCTCGGCGTCGCCTTTGTGTGCGTGTGGTGAGACAAATCTGTGAGTGACGAGACCCCGATCTGTTCTGCCAAGGGCTGCCGTGTCGACGCGGTGTGGGTACTGGCGTGGAACAACCCGAAGCTGCACACGCCGGAGCGGCGCAAGACGTGGCTCGCGTGCGAGGAGCACCGGGAGCATCTGTCGCAGTTCCTCGGCGTCCGGGGCTTTCTCAAGGACGTCGTCCTGCTGACCGAGTGGGTGTCCCCGGAGGCTTCCTAGCCGCCGATCGCCGACATCGGCCTGTCCGGCTGGAGGAACGTCGGGTCGTCCAGGCCCGAGCCCGCCTTCTTGCCCCACATCGCCAGTCGCCAGATCCGGGCTATCTCCTCGTCGGGTGCGCCGGAGCGCAGGGCCGCTCGCAGGTCCGTCTCCTCGCGGGCGAAGAGGCAGGTGCGGACCTGGCCGTCGGCCGTGAGGCGGGTGCGGTCGCAGGCGGCGCAGAACGGGCGGGTGACGGAGGCGATGACGCCCACGCGGTGCGGGCCGCCGTCCACCAGCCAGCGTTCGGCCGGGGCGGAGCCGCGCTCCCCCTCGCCCTCGGCGGTGAGGTCGAAGCGGGTGCGCAGGGAGGCCAGGATGTCGCCGGCCGTGACCATGCCCTCGCGCTTCCAGCCGTGCTGGGCGTCCAGCGGCATCTGCTCGATGAAACGCAGCTCGTAGTCGTGCTCGACGGCCCAGGCGAGGAGGTCGGGGGCCTCGTCCTCGTTCAGGCCGGGCATCAGGACCGAGTTGACCTTCACCGGGGTCAGGCCTGCCTCGCGGGCGGCTTCGAGACCTTCGAGCACGTGCTGGTGACGGTCCCTGCGGGTGAGGGTCTTGAAGACGTCGGGCCGCAGGGTGTCGAGGGAGACGTTGACCCGGTCCAGGCCCGCCGCCTTCAGGGCCGTGGCGGTGCGGCGCAGGCCGATGCCGTTCGTCGTGAGGGACATCTGGGGCCGGGGTGTCAGGGCCGCGACCCGCTCGACGATGCCGACCAGACCCGGGCGCAGCAGGGGCTCGCCTCCGGTGAAGCGGACCTCCTCGATGCCGAGCGTGGAGACCGCTATGCCGATCAGACGGACGATTTCGTCGTCGTCGAGCAGATCGGGCTTGGCCAGCCACTGCAGGCCCTCCTCGGGCATGCAGTACGTACAGCGCAGGTTGCACCGGTCGGTCAGCGAGACCCTCAGGTCGGTGGCCACTCGGCCGTAGGTGTCGATGAGCACGTGGGCCCCCTCCCTCGTAGCGATCGCGTGTTCTTCTCCGTCACGTGCGAGCCTACGTGACACCGGTGACAACGACAGTGCCCGATCCCACGAGATCCCAGGGAGCGGAACGCGGCCGCGTCGTAGGGATCTACGACGCGGCCGCGGGAGAGGGACCGTCAGCGGTTGTTCAGTGGGCTCCGGTGCCGGTCAGCGAGCGGACCTCCAGTTCGGCGTACTTGCCCTTGTCGGGCTCCTCCTTCGACAGCAGGGTGCCTACGACGCCCAGCAGGAAGCCGACCGGGATCGAGATGATGCCGGGGTTCTCCAGCGGGAACCAGTGGAAGTCGACGTCCGGGAACATCGAGGTGGGCTTGCCCGAGACGACCGGCGAGAACAGCACCAGGCCGACGGCGGTGACCAGGCCCCCGTAGATCGACCACAGGGCTCCGGAGGTGGTGAACCGCTTCCAGAAGAGGCTGTAGAGGATCGTCGGGAGGTTGGCGGAGGCGGCGACCGCGAAGGCGAGGGCGACCAGGCCGGCGACGTTCAGGTCGCGGGCGAGGGCGCCCAGGAGGATGGAGACGGCGCCGATGCCGACGGTGGCGTAGCGGGCCGCGGTCATCTCCTGCTTCTCGGTGGCCGTACCCCTCTTGATGACGTTGGCGTAAATGTCGTGGGCGAACGAGGAGGACGAGGCCAGGGTCAGGCCGGCGACGACCGCGAGGATGGTGGCGAAGGCGACCGCCGAGATGGTGGCCAGCAGGATCGCGCCCCAGTTGGAGTCGACGCCGCCGAGATGGAGGGCGAGCAGGGGCGCCGCGGTGTTGCCTGCCTTGTTGGAGGCGGTGATCTCGTCCGGCTTGATCAGCGCGGCGGCGCCGAAGCCGAGGGCGAGGGTCATCAGGTAGAAGGCGCCGATCAGGCCGATGGCCCAGAGGACCGACTTACGGGCGGCCTTGGCGGTGGGCACGGTGTAGAAGCGGATCAGGATGTGCGGCAGGCCCGCGGTGCCCAGGACCAGGGCGATGCCGAGCGAGATGAAGTCCAGTTTGGTGGTGCCGGTGGCGCCGTACTTCAGGCCGGGCTCCAGGAAGGCCGCGCCCTTGCCGCTGTTGTCGGCGGCCGAGCCCAGCAGGTCGGAGAGGTTGAAGTCGAACTTCAGCAGGACCAGGAAGGTGAGCAGGAGGGCGCCGGCGATGAGCAGCACCGCCTTGACCATCTGGACCCAGGTGGTGCCCTTCATGCCGCCGATCGTCACGTAGACGATCATCAGCACGCCGACCAGCGCGACGATGCCGACCTTGCCGCTGTCGCTGGTGATGCCCAGCAGCAGGGAGACCAGGACGCCCGCGCCCGCCATCTGGGCCAGCAGGTAGAAGATCGACACCACGATGGTGGAGGTGCCGGCCGCCGTGCGGACCGGCCGCTGGCGCATGCGGTACGCCAGGACGTCGCCCATCGTGTAGCGGCCGGAGTTGCGCAGCGGCTCGGCGACCAGGAGGAGGGCGACCAGCCAGGCGACCAGGAAGCCGATGGAGTACAGGAAGCCGTCGTAGCCGAAGAGGGCGATGGCGCCCGCGATGCCGAGGAAGGAGGCGGCGGACATGTAGTCGCCGGAGACGGCGAGTCCGTTCTGGAAGCCGGTGAACTGGCGGCCGCCGGCGTAGAAGTCGGCGGCGTCCTTGGTCTGGCGGCCGGCCCAGACGGTGATGACGAGGGTCGCGGCGACGAACACCGAGAACAGGATGATGATCAGCGTGCGGTGCTCGCTGGCCTCGCCTGCGGCGAGCAGGGTGTGCTGTGCGGGGCTCATGCTCCGCCCTCCATCCGGGACTTGATGGCCTCGGCCTTGGGGTCGAACCGTGCGGCGGCGGTCCGCGCGTACCACCAGGCGATGAGGAAGGTGGTGAGGAACTGGGCGAGGCCGAGGGCCATGGCCACGTTGAAGTTGCCGAAGAGCTTGGTGCCCATGAAGTCGCCCGCGTAGTTGGACAGCAGGACGTACAGCAGGTACCAGGCGATGAAGGCGACCGTCAGCGGGAAGGCGAAGCTGCGGTAGGAGCTGCGCAGTTCACCGAACTCCGCGCTCTCCTGCACCGCGACGAACTCCTCGGTGGACGGGAGTTGGGCTGGGGATTTCGAGGGGGGCGGTGTCTCGGTGGCCACGAAGTCTCCTCGTTGCGGATGCGGGTCGGACGGCGAAAGGAGGCGAGTGTCCTCTCGCTCCCTGCCCAAGGTCACGGCGCCGCACAAGGACGGGTTCAACGCGTCGGGCGGGTTTGTCTAAGTGGCCTTCGGCAGGTCATGACCAACGAGCGTGGGCCGCGTCAGGTCATGGGTCGGCAAACTCGCCGCCTGGAAATCATTGCTGGCCGGTGAGTCAGGGAGATAGCTTCGGGCAAGCACCACCCGTCATGTACCTGCCCAGGCAGCCACCTGCGCTTGGGTCAGGTCCCGTTTCCGGATGATGTGGAGACCCCATGGCTCATCTGCCTTCCAGACGCCGCCTCGCGCTCGCGGTGCCCGTCGTGCTGTCGCTGACCGCCTCCCTCGGCTTCCTGCCGACGGCGGCCTCCGCGGCACCCGTCACGACTTCCGCCACCCAGACGGCCGACGCCGGAACCCTGGCGTACGTCGTCAACACCAAGGTGGACCACCGCACGATCGGGTCGGTGAAGAAGGCGATCGCCGCGGCCGGCGGCACCGTCGTCGCGGCGTACGAGAAGATCGGCGTCCTCGTCGTCCATTCGGCGAACCCCGACTTCGGGCCGAAGATACGCGCGGTGCGCGGCGTGCAGTCGGCGGGTGCGACCCGTACCGCGCCGCTGAGCGCCGCGGGGACCACCGACGAGGGGGCCGCGCAGGTCCTCTCCAAGGCGGAGGCCGCGAAGATCGAGAAGGCGTCCGACGCGGCGGGCCAGAGCGAGCCGCTCGAGGCCGACCAGTGGGACCTGCGCGCGATCGGCGCCGACAAGGCCGCCGGGATCAACCCGGGCAGCAAGAAGGTCACGGTCGCCGTGATCGACACCGGCGTCGACGACACCCACCCGGACCTCGCGCCGAACTTCTCCGCGTCCCAGTCGGCGAACTGCGTCGGCGGCGTCGCGGACACCAGCGAGGGCGCCTGGCGCCCCTACACCGCGGACGACTACCACGGCACCCATGTCGCGGGTGAGATCGCCGCGGCCCGCAACGGCATCGGCGTGGCGGGCGTCGCGCCCGGCGTGAAGGTCGCCGGCATCAAGGTGAGCGACCCCAAGGACGGCCTCTTCTACCCGGAGAACGTCGTCTGCGCCTTCGTGTTCGCCGCCGACCACGGCGTCGAGGTCACGAACAACAGCTACTACGTGGACCCGTGGCTGTACAACTGCATGGACGACCCCGACCAGAAGGCGATCGTCGACGCGGTCAACAGGGCCCAGCTGTACGCCCAGAAGAAGGGCACGCTCAACGTCGCCTCGGCGGGCAACTCCAACCACGACCTGGACTCCGACTCCCTGGTCGACGCCTCGAGCCCGGACGACTCCACGCCGGTCGAGCGGACCGTCGACCCGCACGAGTGCTTCGACGTCCCGACCCAGCTGCCGGGTGTCGTCACGGTGAGCGCGACGGGCGTCAAGGGCACCAAGTCGTACTACTCCACGTACGGCCTGGGTGCGATCGACGTCGCGGCTCCGGGCGGCGACAAGTACCAGATCCCGGACACCCCGTCCGCCAACGGCCGCATCCTGTCGACGCTGCCGAACAACACGTACGGCTTCCTCCAGGGCACTTCGATGGCGTCCCCGCACGTCGCCGGTGTGGCCGCGCTGCTGAAGTCGACCCACCCGCACGCGAGCCCGGCCCAGCTCCAGGCGCTGCTCAAGCTCCAGGCCGACAGCACGGCGTGCCCGACCGAGCCGTACGACGGCGACGGCAACGGGGTCGTGGACGCGACCTGCGTGGGCGGCAAGCGCCTCAACGGCTTCTTCGGCTTCGGCGTCGTGAACGCGCTGCGTGCCGTGAAGTAGTCGCCTGACAGGCGGTCGGAGGGCCGGGCGGACATCCGCCCGGCCCTTCGTGCGTGTGCGCGGGCGTGCAGACCTGCGGGGGGGGCGGGGGTGATGCATGACATGCGTCTCCCGCCGTACATCCGCGACGCATATGTTGATTGAATCAATAATGCATAGTGCAGTCATGACTGGAATCACGTTTGCCTGGTCGGAGCTGGGCGGCGATCCCGCCCTCCTCGCGCGCGTGTCGACCGTCGTCCGGGAGGACGCCCTGCAGGCGCGTCTTCCCGTGCGGGAGCTGGCGCGCGCCTGTGTGGGCGTGTGCGCGCTGGCCGGCGCCGAACTGGGGGCGCGGCGGGCCGGCCTCCCGGAGGTGCCCGAGGTGCGGGTGGACGACGCGGCGGTGGCCACCGCGTTCGCCGGCGAGCGGCACCTGCTGGTCGACGGGCGGCCGCCGGTCGCCTTCGCCCCGCTGTCCCGGTTCTGGCGGACGGCCGACGGATGGGTGCGCACCCACGCCAACTATCCGCACCACCGCGCGCGGTTGCTCAGGGCACTGGCGCTGCCGGAGAGCGCCGACGCGGCCGCCGTCGAGGCGTCGCTCGCGGAACGCTCCGCCCTGGAGGTGGAGAACACGGTGTACGCGGCCGGAGGTCTGGCCGTCGCGTCGCGCACGCCCGAGGAGTGGGCGGCGCAGGATCAGGCGGTCATGATCGCCGCGCGCCCCCTGGTGGAGCGGGGCCGGTCGGACGAGGCGCGCGTGCGTACGTTCGCGCCGCTGGAGGGCGGCCCGCTGCTGCCCGCCGCCGGACTGCGCGTCCTGGACCTGACCCGGGTCCTGGCCGGGCCGGTCGCCACCCGCACCCTCGCCCTGCTGGGCGCGGACGTCCTGCGGGTCGACGCACCCCAGCTGCCCGAGCTGCCCGACCAGCACGCCGACACGGGCTTCGGCAAGCGCTCGACGCTGCTGGACCTGACGACGGACCGGCGCACCTTCGAGGACTTGCTCGCGACGGCGGACGTCGTGGTCACCGGCTACCGGCCGGGCGCCCTGGACCGGTTCGGACTCTCCCCGGAGGCGCTGGCCGAGCGTCGGCCCGGGCTGGTCGTGGCGCAGGTGTCGGCGTGGGGCGCGTACGGGCCGTGGGGCGGGCGGCGCGGCTTCGACAGCCTGGTCCAGGTGGCCACCGGCATCGCGACCGTCGAGGGCTCCGCCGGGCGGCCGGGCGCACTGCCCGCGCAGGCCCTCGACCACGGCACCGGTTATCTGCTGGCGGCGGCCGTGCTGCGGGCGCTGACCGAGCAGTCGTACGACGGCGGCAGCCGGTTCGTACGGCCGGCGCTGGCCCGGACCGCGGCATGGCTCACCGAGGGAGCCCGGACGAAAGAGAGCGAGGCCGTCCACGGCGGGGGCGTCGGGCACGGGGACGTCCGACGGGAGGGCGTCCGGATGGACGAAGGGGAGGGCAAAGGGATGGCCAAGGCGCAGGAACGGCAGGTGAGCGGGGGCGGGAGCGTCGACCCCGGCCACTGGCTCGCGGAGACCGACAGCCCTCTCGGGCGGCTGCGCCACGCCCTTCCGCCGGTGTCGTTCGACGGTGGGCCGGGCGACTGGGCACGGCCGCCGGGACCTTGGGGGGCCGATCCGGCGCGCTGGCTCTGAGCCCCCGGACGACCGACTCCCGCGTCGGCACCGGACCCACCTGACCGGTTCAGAACGAGTTGCCCTGATTTGTCGGGATAGTGAAGATCCTGGCATGGCCCTCATACGACCGACCGAAGCGACCGAAGCGACCGAATCCGTACGCCGTACCGGCCCGCGCCGGGCGGTGGCGCTGCTCGTCCTGGTGGGGCTCGCCGCCCTGATCCCGCTCCTCGGGCCCTCCGTCGCCGCGCACGGCACCGGGGAGGCCGCGACCGCGGACTCCGGCGTGGTCGCGCTGTTGCGGGTGCTGCTGTTCGCGGCGCTGTGCGTGCAACTGGGCGAGCCGTTCGCGGCCGGTCTCACCCGGTGGGTACCCGGCGCCCCGTCCGGCCGGCCGGTCAGCTGGGCGCCGTACGCGGCGGTCGTGGGATTCTCGGCCGCGGCGACCGCCGGTGAGCTGGCACCGCACGGCCACGGCTCGCGGGCCGGCGTTCTCGCACTGTTGGAGGCGGTCGCGTTCGCCGTGGCGGGGCTCTGCGCGCTCACGCGCCGGCCGAACCGTCAGGTGTGGCCGCTCGCGGCGGTAATCCTGGCGGAGGCGCTGCGCGCGCATCCGCCGACCGAGTCCACGCCGTTGATCGGCTCCGGGCTGACGGTGGTGCATCTGACGTGCTCGGCGCTGTGGGCGGGCGGACTGCTGAACGTGCTCCGCACGCTGCGTGGATGGGGCGACACCGAGGCGGGCGCCGCGCTGCTGGGGCTCTACGCGCGCATGGCGGCCGTTCTGTTCGCCGGGGTCACCACGACCGGGCTGTGCAGCTCACTGCGTCGGATGCCGTCGGAGGCGGTGCTCGATCAGCTGACGACGACGGCGTACGGGCGCGTGCTGCTCGCCAAGGTGCTTCTCGTGGGCGCGGTCGCCCTGCTCGCCCTGTGGGCGCGGACCCGGCTGCGCCAGGCCCCCGACCCGCTGGCCGCCTGTTCCCCCGCGCGCGTGGAGATCGTCGCACTGGGGGTGGTGGTCGCGGTGTCGGGACTGTTGACGGCGTTGCCGCTGCCGATCAAGGGTTGAGCAGCACGGCCTGGTGATCAACGGTTGAGGGTCGCATGGGTTGCGGGTCAACGGGTTGAAGCGCAGCGGCCGGGATCAAGGGTTGAGGATCAAGGGCCGTGGATCAACCGTCGGGTGGCGGCGGCTTGTTGCGCCCAGGACCAGAAGCACCTGTGCGGCGATGTAGGTGAGCATGATCCACAGGTCGGGACGCGGAGCCTGCGGCCAGTCGGCGACGCCGGTGGCGATGAGGGTGTCGGAGAGCAGGAACAACGCGCCACCGACACCGGCGACCGGGCCGAGCCGGGTGGCGGCGAAGTACGCCATGGCCGTGAGCAGGGTGCTGTAGACGGCGACAGGGAGCCGCAGGCCCCCGGGAAGGTCGGGCCACAGCAGGGCGACGGTGGCGATCAGGGCGGTGGCGTAGCAAGGGGCGAGGAGGGCGCCTCGCCCGTGGGGCCGGCCGATGCGGGCGAACAGCGCCAGGTAGCAGACGTGACCCGCGGCGAAGGACGCCATGCCGGCGAGGAAGGCGGGGTCGGCGTCGAGCAGTAGCAGGGTGTCGCCGCCCCAGCCGCACAGAAGGGCGGCGACCAGGAGCCGGGGCGCGCCCCGCGAGGCCGTCCAGGCGGCCAGGAGGGGCATCAGGAGAGGCTTGGCCACCGTGTGCCCGGTGTCGGAGCCGCCCGCGAGGCTGAGCAGGTCGACGGCCGCGGCGAGGGCGAAGAGGCCGAGGAGCACGCGGGAGCGGGTCACGCGGCCGTGGTCTCCTCGGCCGTGGCGGCCGTGGCCGTGGCCGTAGCGGTGGCGGCCGTGGTGGTGGTGGCGGTCGAGGGTGCCGGAGCGGACGCGGGTTGCCAGCCGGGACCGCGGAACACGCGTCCCGTCCGCTCGCGCCAACTGCCCGCCGCCTTCACGTCCTTGACGATCGCGACGTACTCATGCGTGGCCACCTTGATCGGGTTGAACGTGTTGATGTTCTTGGTCAACCCGTAGACGGGCCGGTCGACCTCGGGCACGAACGACCCGAAGAGCCGGTCCCAGACGATGAGGATGCCGCCGAAGTTGCGGTCCAGGTAGCCGCCCTGGGAGGCGTGGTGGACGCGGTGGTGGGAGGGCGTGTTGAACACGAACTCGAACCACCGGGGCATCCTGTCGATCCGCTCGGTGTGGATCCAGAACTGGTAGACGAGGTTGGCCGAGGAGCAGAACGCGAGCGCGGCCGGGTGGACGCCGAGGGCGATGAGCGGGACGTAGAACGGCCAGACGGTCAGCGTGGTCCAGGGCTGGCGCAGGGCGGTGGTGAGGTTGAACTTCTCGCTGGAGTGATGGACGACGTGACAGGCCCAGAGCACGCGGATGACGTGATGGCCTCGGTGGGACCAGTAGTAGAAGAAGTCCTGCGCGAGCAGCATCAGCGGGAGCGTCCACCACAGGACCGGGACACGGAGCGGGGTCAGCTCGTAGATCGCCGTGTAGATCGCGACGATCGGGATCTTCCAGACGAAGTCGAACACGAGACTCCCGAGCCCCATGCCGACGCTCGTCGCGGCGTCCTTCGTCTCGTACCCGGCCGCATCCTCGTCGGGATGGAACCGGACGCTGATCACCTCGACCACGGTGAGCAGCACAAAGGCGGGTATCGACCACAGCACGACATCGGGCAGATTCGGCATGGGGGCACCGTAGAACGGCTGATGGCCTGCGGCTAGACGTTGTTACCCACAAGTATTACCGACGGTACGCGCTTGCTTGTTGGCGATCTCCGCCAATCGGCCGACGGGTCCTGCCGACGACACCGAGGGCGAACGCGACTTCGCGCCATGATGTTCGCCGGCGGGGCGCACGACCTCCAAGGCGTGCCGCGCTTCGCGACCGCCGCGGTGGCCGCCGCCCGAGGCACCCGGGCAGCGGCCCGGTACGCGGCCGACATCGCCGGGGGCCGGTCCCGGTCTGCCCGGCGGGGTGCCGGCGGCGGCCCGGCTGCTGCCCGCCGGCCCATGGGCACGCGTGTCCTGGGCAGCGAACTGGCCGAACTGGCCGAACTGGTGCGACCCGGCGGCCCCTGCGGTGCTCGCCGAGCCCTGCCGGTCGGCGACGACCGGTGGCCCGCCGGGGCGGAGCGGAAAACCGTGGCGGTCGTGGCGGGCTGATCCACCCTCAGAAACCCACCCACCGGGCACTGTGCGCTGTCTCCCTGCCTGCGTGTCTCCGTGTCTCCGTGTCTCCGTGTCTCTGTGTCTCCGTCCCGACCCTCACACCCCCGCTGCCCCCAGCAGCGATCCGACGAGGTATGTCACCCCCATCGCCAGTGCCCCGCCGCCCACGTTGCGCAGTACCGCGCGGCCCGGTGCCGCCGCTCCCAGGCGGGCGCTGCTCCAGCCGGTGCCGGCCAGGGCAGCCAGGACCGAGGCGACGGTCACCGGGAGGCGCCGGTCGGCCGGGGGCAGCACGATGGCGATCAGAGGGAGCAGGGCACCGGCCGTGAAGGCGAGGAAGCTGGCCCAGGCCGCGTGCCAGGGGTTGGTGAGGTCGTCGGGGTCGATGCCGAGCTCCACGCGCGCGTGGGCCTTCAGGGCGTCCCGTTCCGTGAGCTGGACGGCGGCCTCCCGGGCCACATCCCGGGACAGGCCGCGCTCCTCCAGCAGCCCGGCCAGCTCGGCCTCCGGCTGTTCGCGCAGCTCCCGCCGCTCCAGCGCGAGGGCGGCCTTCTCGGAGTCCCGTTGGGTCGACACGGAGACGTACTCCCCTGCCGCCATGGACATCGACCCGGCGAGCAGACCGGCGAGGCCCGCCGTCAGCAGGGCCGAGCGGTCGTCCGTCGCGCCGGCCACGCCGACGACGAGGCCGGCGGTGGAGACGATGCCGTCGTTGGCGCCGAGGACCGCGGCCCGCAGCCAGTTCAGCCGGGATCCGAGCGAACCTCCGTGGGCCTCGGCGTGGGTGGGTTCCGTCACAGCACGGAGGATGGCACCCCGGGAGACGCGTGCGCCGTACCGACGCTCGTCGTCGCGGGACCGGGCGCGACGGGTCGGGTGGACGGGCGCGTGAACCGGCGTCCGGCAGGGCGGTGCTGGCCGGGCATCAGCCGACGGCCGCAGGCACGCGTGCGTGCGCCCCACGAACTCCCGTACGGTCCGAAGGGCTTGTGCGGCCCCTCTTCGGGGCGGGTGCCCCAAGCTGTCAGTGGGGGCCCGTATCCTCAATGACCATGCTCGAAGACCACACGACGACAGCGTCCTCCCCCACGGAGTGGCCGACCGCGTATCCCCAGGGGTACGCGGTCGTTGACGTGGAGACCACCGGCCTGGCCCGAAACGACCGGATCATCTCCGCCGCCGTCTACCGGCTGGACGCGCGCGGTGAGGTGGAGGACCACTGGTACACGCTGGTCAACCCGGAGCGCGACCCGGGCCCGGTGTGGATCCACGGTCTGACGAGCGACGTGCTCGAGGGTGCGCCCCTCTTCCAGGAGGTGGCCGCGGAGTTCGCCGCCCGGCTCGACGGGCGGGTGCTCGTCGCGCACAACGCGGTCTTCGACTGGCAGATGATCGCGCGGGAGTACGCGCGCGCGGAGCGTGAGGCGCCGGTGCGGCAGCGGCTGTGCACCATCGCGCTCTCCAAGGAACTCGGCCTTCCGCTGCCCAACCACAAGCTGGAGTCCCTGGCGGCCCACTTCGGCGTCGTGCAGCAGCGGGCCCACCACGCACTGGACGACGCGCGCGTGCTCGCGGAGGCGTTCCGGCCGAGTCTGCGGGCCGCGGCGGCCGGCGGGGTCCGGCTGCCGCTGCTCGAGTGCCGGCCGCTGACCGAGTGGTCCGACCGGCCCGCGCCCCTGATCGGCCGGCAGGCGAGCGGTTCCGGCGGCGGCTACGGCAGCTACCGGCCCGGCAGTTGGCGGCCGTCCCGCAAAAGGCCCGTATGCCCCCACCCCAACCCCGGCCGGTACGAAGACGGCAAAAGGCTCAAGCAGGGCATGCGGGTCGCCTTCTCCGGCGACACGTCGGTCGAGCGGGAGCTGCTGGAGGACCGCGCCGCCGAGGCGGGACTGCACGTCGCCACGAGCATGTCCCGGCTCACCAGCCTGCTGGTCACCAACGACCCCGACTCGGGCACCTCGAAGGTGGTGAAGGCACGCCAGTTCGGGACGCCCGTCGTCGACGAGGCCGCCTTCGGGCAACTCCTGCGGGACGTGGAGCCCGCCGACGAGTGACCCGTACGTGGGAATGACTCGCAAGCAGGGGGACCCGTACGCAGGGGGGACCCGTACGTACGGGTGATTGCCACGCGACTCGCCCGCAGCCCGCTCGCCCGCGCGCGGGTGACGGCTCACCCTGTGGCGCATGGCGAGATGCGAAGTTTGCGGCAATGACTACGGAATGACCTTCGAAGTGCACGCGCAGGGCGCGATCCACGTCTTCGACTGCTTCTCCTGTGCGATCCACCGCATGGCCCCCATCTGCGAGCACTGCCGGGTGCAGATCATCGGCCAGGGCGTCGAGGTGGAGGGCCACTGGTACTGCGGCGCGCACTGCGCCCGCGCGGAGGGCAGGGCGGGCATCGTCGACAAGGTGTGAGCCGCCCGGCAGCTTCCGGGGGACCGATGTCGTCCGCCGACGCTGCCTTCCGGTACCCGGCCGAATGCGCCCCACGACCGAGTTGTACGGTCGTGGGGTGTACCGCTTCCTGTTGTCCCGGCAGTGGGTGATCCTCACGCTGGTCTCCCTCCTCCTCATCCCCACGATGATCAGGCTGGGCTTCTGGCAGATGCATCGCTACGACGAGCGCACCGCCCGCAACCAGCTGGTCTCCGACGCGCTGACCGCCGAGGCGGTGCCCGTGGAGAAGCTGACCACCCCGGGGCACGCCGTCACCCGCGACGAGCGGTACCGCAGTGTCACCGCCACCGGCTCCTTCGACACCGAGCGCGAAGTCGTCGTCAGGCGCCGGGTCAACGCCGACGAGACGGTCGGCTTCCACGTCCTCACCCCGTTCGTCCTGACGGACGGCAAGGTGCTGCTGGTCGACCGGGGCTGGATCCCGGCCGACGCCCCGAGTCAGACCTCGTTCCCCGAGGTTCCCGCGCCGCCCGCCGGCCGGATCACCGTCACCGGGCGGCTGATGCCCGACGAGACGACCGCCGCGAGCGGCATCAAGGACCTCAAGGGACTGCCGGACCGGCAGGTCATGCTGATCAACAGCGAGCAGGAGGCCCGGCGGCTCGGCGCGCAGGTGCTCGGCGGCTACATCGCGCAGACGGCGCCCGAACCCAAGGGCGACAGCCCGGAGCTGGTCGGCCGGCCCGGCAGCGAGGACGCGGCCCTGAACTACGCGTACGCCATCCAGTGGTGGCTGTTCTCCGTGGGCGTCCCCGTCGGCTGGGTGATCCTGGTCCGCCGCGAGACCCGCGACCGGGCCCAGGCCGCCGTACGAGAGGCGGAGCAGGCCGAGCCCGCTACGGTCTGACGGGCGCGAGCCCGGACACGGGCGCGAGCCCGGACACGGGCGCGAGCCCGGCGATGAACGACACCGGCCGGGGCCGCGTCCGGCCCGGACCGCCGCGGCCGTCGGCGCAGGACCGCACCCGGCGTGAGCTGTGCGAGGCCCTGGAGGCCCTGGCCGACGGGGTGCGTCCGACCCCGGACGCCTATCGCACGGCGCGCGGCGAGTCGCTGCGACGCGAACGCCGGCGGCGGCTGGTGCTCGCCGTGCTGATCGCCGTCGTCTTCGCCCTGGCCATGCTGATCGGGCTGTGGGTGCTGAACCAGGCGCCGTCGGACCCGGGGTGTGGTGTTCTCGGGCGCCGGGGCCCAGACGGTCCCGTCGTCACTCGCCCGGCCGCAGCCCTGATTGCCCCGGGGGCCCGCCGGGAACCCGCAACTGCGTGCACCCCCGCATCGAGGACTACGCGCTCATCGGCGACGAACAGACCGCCGCCCTGGTCGGCATGGACGGTTCCGTCGACTGGCTCTGTCTGCCCCGCTTCGACTCCGGAGCCTGCTTCGCGCGTCTCCTCGGCGAGGAGGAGAACGGCCACTGGCGCATCGCGCCCGAGGGCGTGCGGGGTCCCTGCACGCGGCGCGCCTACCGGCCCGACACCCTCGTCCTGGACACCGAGTGGGAGACCGACGAGGGGGCCATCCGGGTCACCGACCTGATGCCCCAGCGCGACCAGGCCCCCGACGTCGTACGCATCGTCGAGGGGCTGCGCGGCCGGGTCACCGTCCGCAGCGCGCTGCGGCTGCGCTTCGACTACGGCTGGATCATCCCGTGGATGCGCCGGGCCGACGGCCACCGGGTGGCGATCGGCGGTCCGGACGCGGTCTGGTTCCGCAGCGAGCCCGAGGTGCGTACCTGGGGCGAGGACTTCACCACGTACTCGGAGTTCACCGTCGCCGAGGGCGAGTCGGTCGCCTTCGTGCTGACCTGGCATCCCTCGCACGAGGCCCGTCCGCCGCTCGTCGACCCGTGGGAGGCGCTGCGGGTCAGCGTCGACGACTGGCAGGCGTGGGCGGCCCGCTGCCGCTACGACGGACCTCACCGGGACGCCGTCGTCCGCTCCCTGATCACTCTCAAGGCCCTCACCTACGTCCCCACCGGCGGCATCGTCGCCGCGCTCACCACCTCCCTGCCCGAGGAGATGGGCGGGGTCCGCAACTGGGACTACCGCTACTGCTGGCTGCGCGACTCCACCCTCACCCTCGGCGCCCTCCTGGCGGCCGGCTACCAGGACGAGGCCGAGGCCTGGCGCAACTGGCTGCTGCGCGCCGTCGCGGGCGATCCGGCGGACCTCCAGATCATGTACGGGCTGGCGGGCGAGCGGCGGCTGCCCGAGTGCGAGCTGCCCTGGCTGTCCGGCTACGGGGACTCCAAGCCGGTACGCATCGGCAACGGCGCCGTGGACCAGCTGCAACTGGACGTCTACGGCGAGGTCATGGACTCGCTGTCGCTGGCCCGGAGCTCGGGCATGCCGCCCCGGCCGCACATATGGTCGTTGCAGTCCGCGCTGATGAAGTGGCTGTGCGAGAACTGGCGGCAGCCGGACGAGGGCCTGTGGGAGGTGCGCGGTGGCCGGCGCCAGTTCGTGCACTCCAAGGTGATGGTGTGGGTGGCCGCCGACCGGGCCGTCCGCGCTCTGGAGGAGCACCCCGATCTGAGCGGTGACCTGGCGGGCTGGCGGGCACTGCGCGACGAGGTGCACCGCGAGGTGTGCGAGAAGGGCTACGACCCGGAGCGGGGGACGTTCACCCAGTACTACGGCTCGCGCGACCTGGACGCCGCCCTGCTGCTCATCCCGCGCGTCGGCTTCCTGCCGCCGGACGACCCGCGGGTGGTCGGGACCGTGGACGCGGTCCGTGCGGAGCTGGGGCACGGCGGTCTGCTGCGCCGCTACAGCACGGACGGCGCGACCGTCGACGGCCTGCCGGGCGACGAGGGCACCTTCCTGGCCTGCTCGTTCTGGCTCGCGGACGCTCTGCACATGACGGGCCGCACGGAGGAGGCGCGGGAGCTGTTCGAACGGCTGGTGGGCCTGGCCAACGACGTGGGGCTGCTGGCGGAGGAGTACGACCCGACGACCGGCCGGCACCTCGGCAACTTCCCGCAGGCCTTCAGCCATATCGGCCTGGTGAACACCGCCCTCGCCCTGTTCGGCGCCGAGAAGGCAGGATAGGGGCCATGGATCTTGGACTGAAGGACCGGGTGTACGTGGTCACCGGGGCGACACGCGGTCTCGGCAACGCCGCCGCGCGCGAGCTCGTCGCGGACGGCGCGAAGGTCGTGCTCACCGGGCGGGACGAGAAGCGCGTCGCCGACGCCGCGGCCGAGCTGGGGCCGAACGCCGTCGGAGTCGCCGTGGACAACGCCGATCCCGGGGCGGCGACGCGCCTGATCGCGGCGGCGCGCGATGCCTTCGGCGGTTTCGACGGGGTGCTGGTGAGCGTGGGCGGTCCGCCGCCCGGGTTCGTCGCGGACAACACGGACGAGCAGTGGCAGGCCGCGTTCGAGTCGGTGTTCCTCGGAGCGGTCCGGCTGGCGCGGGCGGCCGCCGCCGAGCTGGAGGCGGGCGGGGTCATCGGGTTCGTCCTGTCGGGGTCGGTGCATGAGCCGATTCCCGGGCTGACCATCTCCAACGGCCTGCGGCCGGGACTGGCCGGGTTCGCGAAGTCGCTGTCCGACGAGTTGGGGCCCCGGGGGATCCGGGTCGTGGGACTGCTGCCGGCCCGTATCGACACCGACCGGGTGCGGGAGCTGGACGGGCTGTCGGCCGACCCCGAGGCCACCCGGACCGCGAACGAGTCCCGGATCCCGCTGCGGCGGTACGGGACCGCGGCGGAGTTCGGCCGGACGGCCGCGTTCCTGCTGTCGCCGGCGGCCTCCTATCTGACGGGCCTCATGGTGCCGGTCGACGGCGGGATGCGGCACGGGTTCTGACCGGTCCCGCGCGCCGGTCACGGGGGCCGGTCACGGTCCTGCGGCACAGCCGCGGGCCGTCACCGCCCCCCGCCCTCCCGGGCAGCTCAACCGACCCTTTCGGCCTTGTGTTTGACGCCTCTCATCCGCACCTCCGCGGGCAGGGCCTCGAGCGCCGCCGAGTCCCGCGCGTGGGTCAGGGCCTGCCCCGTCAGGTGGTCGAGCGCCGTCGCCGGGTCCACGTGCGGCTCCAGCACCAGGCGGACCCGTGCCTCGGGCGCCTCCCTCCTGCCCTTCAGCGCCACATGGGCGTGGGCGACGCCGTCCAGCCGCTGCGCCTCGCCGGCGAGTACGCCCTCCAGGGCGCGGCCCCGCAGCAGCGCTCCCGCACCGTCGCCGGTGTCGACGAGGAGTTCGCCCAGCCGGCGGCGGCGCAGGACCGCCGTCAGCCACCACAGGGTCAGCAGGACGAGAAGCGCGAGGACCGCGATCACCGTCGGCCACCACCAGGCGTCGGCGCGCCAGCGGGTGCGTTCGGCGGCGGTGAGAAGGACGTCGTGCGGGCCCTCGTGCAGCCACCAGGAGGGCGCGGAGGCGCCCAGGCCCACGGCCAGCACCGCCCCGCCGACGGCGAGCAGCACCACGCCGACGACGGCGATGAGCACGCGGTTGACGGTTCCGAGCATCGTCCTCACCCCTTCTTCCCGGGTCGCCGCACATGGACCGACAGGGCGAGCGGCCGGACCAGGCCCAGGCCACGGATCGCGTCGGTGAGGACGGCGTCCAGGTCGGCGTGTACGTCGTCCAGGTCGCGGAAGTGGGACAGCGCGCGGACGTCGGCCCTGCGGCGACCCGTGCGCACCCGTACCGACTGCACGCCGGCGACCTCCATGGCCCGGTCGCGCAGCACCAGGGCGGCCGCGTCCCGGTGGAGGCCCGCCCGTACGTCCGGGTGGGTGCGGCGCATCGGCAGGACCTCCCTGAGGCCCGGGGTCACCGCCAGGACGATCAGCCACAGGCCGAGGGCCGCCGCGACCCCGGCGCCGAGCAGCACCCAGATGTCGTCGAGGGGGCGCTCGGCGAGCTGCCGGGCGAGTCCGGTCCGCCAGGCCATGGCGGACCGGTGGGCGCGTACGGCGACCACGTCGTAGAGAAAGGCGGCCGCGACGACCAGCAGCAGTACCGCGACGACAGCGGCCGGGACGCGGCGCGCCGACCAGAAGCGGTGGTCGGCGGGGCCCGCCGTGTCGGGGCGGTCTTCTTGCGTGGGTTTCTCCAGAACAGGCAGTGTGCTGCCCTGCAAGCCTCCGGGCTCGCTCATCGCGCCCTCCCGTGCGCCGCGCCGGGCGCCGCTGTCAGGTGCAGCCGTTCCACCTGGACCGCGACCTCCGGAACCTCCATTCCCACCAACGCGCCTACCCGCTCGGTGACATGTCGACGCACACGGTGACAGCGTCCGCCGATATCGGTCGGGTAGTCGAGTTCGAGATGGACCCGGACCTGCGCGGCCTCGTGGTGGACGACGACGGTGGCGTGCGGGCGCGCGGCGTCGGGCGGCAGGGTGCCGACCGCCTCGCGGGCGGCCTGCGCGGCGACCTTCGCCACGACCCGGTCGGCGATGCGGGTCGCGCCGCGGGCGCCCGGGGGAACGACGGACGGGCGCCCGTCGACAGCGGTGCCCCCTTCGTCCACGGGGGTCACCGGCGCCGGTCGTCGCGGGTACGGAAGAGGTCGCCGAGTTCCAGGTCCCCCTCAAGGAACCGGCCGACGACGAACCCGACGGCGCCCAGTGCCGCCACCAGGAGGAAGGCCCCGAACCCGCCGAAGTATCCGGCGAAGCCCAGCGCCATGCCGGCGATCATGCCGACCACGGCCATGCTCAAGGTGTTCTCCCCTCGGCGGTCCGGTCACCCGGCCGTCGTCTGCGTGTCACTGGATCCGGGGCTCCGGCTCCTCGTCCTCTTCGTCGGGCAACTTGACGTCGCTCACCGCGATGTTGACCTCGACCACCTCCAGTCCGGTCATCCGCTCCACGGCCGCGATCACGTTCTCCCGCACGGCCTGCGCCACGTCGGCGATGGCCACGCCGTAGTCGACGACGATCTCCAGGTCGAGCGCGGTCTGCACCTCGCCGACCTCGGCCTTGACCCCTCGGGTCACCGACTTCGAGCCGCCGGGCACCCGGTCCCGTACGGCACCGAAGGTGCGGCTGAGTCCGCTGCCCATCGCGTGGACGCCCAAGACGTCCCGTGCCGCGAGGCCCGCGATCTTCTCGACGACGCCGTCGGCGATGGTGGTCCGCCCTCGGGTGGCCGGATCACCGCCGCCGCGCTTGGTCGTCCTACGGGTTCCCAGCGGTTCGGTGCCGCCGTCGGGAGCCTGCGTCCGGTGCTGCTCCGCTGCTGCCTCGGTCATCGCCGTACGTCCTTACGTCCGGTTCGTTCCTGGTCCCTTTCACCACGGTAAGCGCGGTTGCCCGACCGCGCGCCAGGGATGCGGCAGGCTGGAGCAATGACGGCGGACGAATGGACGAGCGCGGTACGGCATCAGTTGAGCCTCGGCAGGCTGCTGCCGCTGGGCGGGCCGCGGGACGGTGCGTGGATCACGGAGGCGGCGGCCGAGGCGGTGCTGCGGCGGGCGGTGCGGGGTGTGGAGGGCGTGCGCCTGGGCGCGCTGCGGATCGCGGTGGCCGACCCGGCGGGGGTGTACGAGCCCGCCGTGCCGGCTCCGCCGAGCGCCCTGCCGCCCGGGCCGCTGCGGGTGACGGCGGACATCGCCGCGTCCTCGTCCGAGCCGCTGCCGACGACGGCGTCCCGCCTGCGCACGGCGCTGGCGGCGGCCGCGACGGATCGGCTCGGCCTGGTGGTGTCGGAGGTGGACCTGCGGGTGACGGCTCTGCTGGACGAGGACCCGGAACCGGAGGCGGCACGGCCCCGTCCCGAGCCACAGCACGTCAGGACCGCCCAGCACGGCGACGAGGCACGCGCGACGGTCGCCGCCCTGTCCGTGCCCGGGGTGACCCGAGTGACCGACGTCGTCGGCAGGGCGGTGCGCATCGAGGAACGACAGCACACGACCGCCCTGCCGAACCGCCACGCACGCGTGGAGATCGCGGTGAGTGCGCACCACCGGGCCCTGGAGGTGGCCAGGGAGGTGCGTGCGGTGGTGTCGGAAGCGCTACGGGATCACCCGACGGTGGCCGTCCTGGTCACGGCGGTGGAGTGACCGGGGCCCGCGAGGAGTCGGCTCATTCGCCCGCGCCGGCCAGGTCCCGCAGTCGGCGGCCCTGGGCGGCGCGCTCGGCGGCGCGCTGCTCGTCGTAGGTGCGGTCGCCGGCGCCGCGCAGCAGGGCCTTGGTCTCGATGACGGCCTCCCGGGGCGCGGCGAGGATCGCCGCGGCCAGCTCGCGCGTCGCGGTGTCGAGGTCCTGCGCGGGCACGGCGATGTTGGCGAGCCCGGAGCTCACCGCCTCCTCGGCGTGCACGAACCGGCCGGTCAGGCAGATCTCGGCCGCACGGCCGTAGCCGACCAGGGAGACGAGGGGATGGGTGCCGGTCAGGTCCGGCACGAGGCCGAGGCCGGTCTCCCGCATGGCGAACTGCACGTCGTCGGCGACGACGCGCAGGTCACAGGCGAGGGCCAGCTGGAAGCCCGCGCCGATGGCGTGGCCCTGGACGGCGGCGATGGACACGAGGTCGTTGCGCCGCCACCAGGTGAAGCCCTCCTGGAACCCGGCGATGGCGGCGTCGAGTTCGGCGTCACCACTGCGCGCGAGGTCGATGAAGGACGGTTCGCCCTCGATCCCCTCGGGCGTGAACATCTGCCGGTCGAGCCCCGCGGAGAAGGACTTGCCCTCGCCGCGCAGCACGACCACACGGACGGAGCCCGGCACCAGCCGCCCGGCTTCGGCGAGCGCCCGCCACATGGCGGGGCTCTGCGCATTGCGCTTGGCCGGGTTGGCCAGCGTCACCGTGGCGAGCGTGTCGTCGACGGTGAGCCGTACGCCGTCCTTGTCGAGCAGGGGAACGGGTTCCTGGTCGGGCGTGGCCATGAGGCGCCTCCGATGAGTGCGGTCAGCTAGCGGTCAGCTAAGTGACTGCACAGTAACCACCCGGTCGGTCGGACAACCGACCGGGTGGCCACCATCGAAAGCGGTGGGCCGCCCCGGGTCAGGACGAGGCAGCCTTCTTGCCTCGGGTCGCCCCGCCACGCCCACGCAGCGTGACGCCCGACTCGCTGAGCATCCGGTGAACAAAGCCATACGAGCGACCGGTTTCCTCGGCCAGCGCCCGGATGCTCGCACCGGAGTCGTACTTCTTCTTCAGGTCTGCCGCGAGCTTGTCGCGCGCGGCGCCGGTCACCCGGCTGCCCTTCTTCAGAGTCTCGGCCACCCGTGCCTCCTCATGGGAAGTGCGCTCTGGTCATCCTCATGATCACCCCTCCGGCGCGCGATGGCCACCCATTCGGCAAGGTCCGTGCGACAGGGTTTTGACGACAGGAGCGCGTCCCCACAAGTGGAATCCGTGATTCCACCCGGTGGTGTTCGTGGGGCCGAACGGGTTGCCGTGCGAAGTGGCAGGTCAGAGACGCGCGACGGCCGATCCCTTGTCGACAAAGGGATCGGCCGCGAAATCGATGTAGGACACACCTCGATACGAGGAGATCTCACACAGATGATGGATCACCGGTAGGCCGAATGATCCAGACGAATGATCCAACATCGTGGATCACATCCTGGATCACATCCTGGATCACATCCTGGATCACCCGGTGGATCACGACGTGGAGCACGCCGCGGAGCCGGCGTTCGGTCAGGCCAGCGCGACCAGATCCGCGTAGTCGGCACCCCACAGGTCCTCGACACCGTCGGGCAGCAGGATGATCCGCTCGGGCTGGAGTGCCTCCACGGCGCCCTCGTCGTGGGTGACGAGGACGACCGCGCCCTTGTAGGTACGCAGCGCGCCGAGGATCTCTTCGCGGCTGGCCGGGTCGAGGTTGTTGGTGGGCTCGTCGAGCAGCAGCACGTTGGCCGAGGAGACCACGAGGGTGGCGAGGGCCAGCCGGGTCTTCTCGCCGCCGGAGAGCACTCCGGCGGGCTTGTCGACGTCGTCGCCGGAGAACAGGAACGAGCCGAGCGTCTTGCGGACCTCGACCAGATCCAGGTCGGGGGCGGCGGAGCGCATGTTCTCCAGGACCGTACGCTCCGGGTCGAGCGTCTCGTGCTCCTGGGCGTAGTAGCCGAGCTTCAGGCCGTGGCCCGCGACGACCTCGCCGGTGTCGGGCCGCTCCGCCCCGCCGAGCAGACGCAGCAGGGTCGTCTTGCCGGCGCCGTTCAGACCGAGGATGACGACCCGGGATCCCTTGTCGATCGCCAGGTCGACGTCGGTGAAGATCTCCAGCGAACCGTAGGACTTCGACAGGCCCTCGGCCATCAGGGGAGTCTTGCCGCAGGGCGCGGGCTCGGGGAAGCGGAGCTTGGCGACCTTGTCGGACTGACGGACCGCCTCCAGGCCGGAGAGCAGCTTGTCGGCGCGGCGGGCCATGTTCTGCGCGGCGACCGTCTTGGTGGCCTTGGCGCGCATCTTGTCGGCCTGCGAATGCAGCGCGGCGGCCTTCTTCTCGGCGTTCTGGCGCTCGCGCTTGCGGCGCTTCTCGTCGGACTCGCGCTGCTGCTGGTAGAGCCGCCAGCCCATGTTGTAGACGTCGATCTGGGAGCGGTTGGCGTCCAGGTAGAAGACCTTGTTGACGACCGTCTCGACCAGGTCGACGTCGTGACTGATGACGATGAAGCCGCCGCGGTAGGTCTTGAGGTAGTCGCGCAGCCAGACGATCGAGTCGGCGTCGAGGTGGTTCGTCGGCTCGTCGAGGAGCAGGGTGTCCGCGTCCGAGAACAGGATGCGGGCCAGCTCGACCCGGCGCCGCTGACCGCCGGAGAGCGTGTGCAGGGGCTGGCCGAGCACCCGGTCGGGCAGGTTGAGCGCGGCGGCGATGGTGGCGGCCTCGGCCTCGGCGGAGTAGCCGCCCTTGGTGAGGAACTCCGTCTCCTGGCGCTCGTACTGGCGCATCGCCTTGTCACGGGTGGCGCCCGCGCCGTTCGCGATCCGCTGCTCGTTCTCGCGCATCTTGCGGATCAGGATGTCCAGTCCGCGTGCGGAGAGGATGCGGTCGCGGGCCAGCACGTCGAGGTCGCCGGTGCGGGGGTCCTGCGGGAGGTAGCCGACCTCGCCGGAGCGGGTGACCTGGCCGGCGGCCGGGATGCCCTCGCCGGCCAGGACCTTGGTCAGCGTGGTCTTGCCGGCGCCGTTGCGCCCGACCAGACCGATGCGGTCACCCTTGGCCACCCGGAAGGAGGCGTTCTCGATGAGGATGCGGGCACCGGCGCGCAGCTCGATGCCGGAGGCGGAGATCACGGACAGACTCCAGAGCGGGGGTCGTTGGCAGGATGGACGGCCGAGGACGTTCCCGCCGTCTAATGCGCGAGGAGAATGGCCATGAGGGCCAGTCTAACGGGATCGTGCAAGCACTTTTTCTGGGTTCAGGTGTTCGATCTTTGCGCGCTCCCGCCGGATCTTCCTCCCGGGGGCGTTGTCGGTGGTGGGTGCCAGACTGGGCGGCGGATGACGAATCCGGCATGGATCACAAGGGAGTGATCGGCATGGCAGGCACGAACAGCGGGCGCCCGAGCATCTATCCGACGGTGCTGTACACCGACGCGAAGGCGGCGATCCGGCAGCTCACGGAGGCGCTGGGGTTCGCGGAGCTGTCCGTCTACGAGGGCGAGGACGGCTCGGTCGTGCACGCCGAGCTGGTGCAGGGCAACGGCGCGGTGATGCTCGGCTCGAAGGGCCGCGGCGGGGTCTTCGACGCGGCGATGAAGGACGCGGGCCCGACCGGGGTGTACGTCGTGGTGGACGACGTCGACGCACACCACCGGCGGGCCGTGGAGCACGGCACGGAGATCCTGATGCCCCCGACGGACCAGGACTACGGCTCCCGGGACTACATGGCCCGCGACCTCGAGGGCAACCTCTGGAGCTTCGGCACCTACGCGCCCGAGATACAGGGCTGAGAGCCCCGCCGGAGCCCGCGCGGAGCTCGTGCGGAGCCCGGCGCCGAGTTCGTGCGGAGCCTGCGGCGAGTTCGTTCAGCTGCCCCCGGTGTGCACCTGGAAGGCGGCCCGGCGGACGGCCTTGGCCAGCGCCGGGTCGGGGTGCGCGGCGGCGAGCGCCACCAGCACCTGCACGGTGCGCGGATGTCCGACGGCCCGCACCTCGGTCAGCAGGGCGGGGACGGTCGGCTGGAGCGCGGACTCCAGGTGACGTACGAGCATCGGCGCCTCCCCGTGGTCGGCGACGGCCGCGGCGGTGTCGACCCACAGCCAGGTGGCCTCCTGCCGGGTGAGCACCTCGTGGGCGTCCTCCGGGTCGACGCCGTCGTGCTCGGCGAGCCACAGCAGCGCGTACGGCCGCAGGGCGGGCTCGTCGACGACCGCGCGGACATCGGGCTCGGCGGGGGCACCGACGACGCGCAGCGCCTCGAAGGCGAGACCGCGCAGCAGGGCGTCGTCGCCGCGGGCGGCGAACAGCAGCTCGGCGACGGCGCTGCCGACGGTCCGGGCGGCGAGCCAGGCGCGGTACTCGGCGCGGGCGGCGTTGGGGCGCAGCTGGGCGCAGCCGCGGAGCATGGCCTCGGCGGACTGCTCGATGTTGCCGGCGGGGCTCTGCGCGGCGACGCAGATCTGCTCCAGCTTGACCCAGACCGCCCAGCTGCCCAGCGGTGTGAGCGTGGCCTGGCCGGCGCCGTAGGTGAGGGCGCCCACGGCCGCGAGGGCGTGCAGGGCCCAGTCGAGGAGGGGGGCGAGTTCGGCGTCCTGGGCGGGCTCCGCCGGGTCGGCGTCGACGGAGAGGACCGGGGCGATGGGGGTCGCGGGTTCCGAGCCGGCGCCGTAGGGCACCTCGCAGCGCTCGGTGCGCAGTTCGGTGACCCGCTGGCGCAGCAGGTCGAGAAGCTGCTCCACGGGGACGGGCCCGGCGGAGAGCTGGAGGAAGGACAGCACCTGGGGCATGGCCGAGACGACCTCGGCGACGGCGCCTGGCTCCTGGTCCGCGGGTTCCGGAGAGGCGAGCGACCAGGCGTCGAACAGGGCGACCCAGCCGCGCAGCACGGCGCTGTCGTCGCGGTTCCAGGCGCGCAGCCGCCAGCCGGGGCGGGCGCTGTCGCCGTGCACCTCGACGAGGCCGGCGAGCCGGGCGGTGTCCCAGTCGGCGCGGATCCGGTCCGTGGTCAGGCCCAGATCACTGGCGGCCCGCTCGGCGGTCGCGTCGGAGAGGGTGGCCTTGCCGTCGGTCGTGGCGGCGTCTCGGCCGGGGCCGAGGGCGTTGTCGGCCCAACGGGCGACACGGGCCGCGGCGGCCAGTCCGGAGCGCGCCATTCTGGCCAGCTCCGCGGGGGCCGGGGTGCCCTCCGGCGGGCGGGGTGCGGGGCGGCGCGGGCGCCGCTCGTTCACAGCTGAGGGGGCGGCGGCCAGGGGTCGCGGGCGGACGAGTCGAAGCCTGGAGTCGCGCGGGATACGGGACGTCACGGGTGCAGTCTTCCGGTTGACGGTCCGAAAACCCAAACGGAATGTCACGGCGGGCTACGGGACTGGCCAAGGCACGGGTTTCCGTGACGGGCGGAGAGGCTCCTTCAGGCCAGTGGTACGGGCTTAAACGGAACCGGCGGCACCGGTCCGGGCGCCCTGTCGGGGCGCGCCTGTGCGCGTCAGGTCAGCGGGTCACATGAGCGGGGTCAGGAAGCGGCGCAGGGCCTCCTCGTAGGCCGCGGGGTCCGGGTTCCACATGGCGCCGTGCGGGGCGTGCGGGACGGTGTGCAGGGTGACCAGCTCGGGGCGGAGGCCGGCGAGCCGGCGGGAGGCGCCCCAGGGGGCGACGGTGTCGTCCGGTCCGTGCAGGACGAGGGTCGGGACCCTCAGCCGGTCCGGATCGGCGGCCGCGTCGCCGTGGCCGCCGGACGCGGTGTGCGGTCCGGTGCGGCCCTCGGCGGCGCGGACGGCGAGCGGCAGCAGCGCGCCCGGGGTGCGCCGGGCGGCGGCCAGGGCGCGCACCGTCGTCCGCCAGTCCAGGACCGGGGAGTCCAGCACCAGCCCGGAGACGAGGTCGCGCAGCCCCGAGTCGGCGGCGGCCCGCAGGGCCATGGTCGCGCCGGTGGACCAGCCGAACAGCACGACGCGTTCGGCGCCGTACCGCACGGCGTACCGCATCGCCGCGTCCAGGTCGCGCCACTCGGTCTCGCCGAGGTGGTTCAGGCCGTCCGGGGAGCGGGGCGCGCCGAGATCGCCCCTGTAGGCGAGGGCGAGGACGGGGAAGCGGCGGCGGTGCAGGAAGCCCATGATGTTGAGGGCGTGTTCCCGGGTGGTGCCCAGACCGTGCACGGCGATCACCCAGGTGCGGCGCGGGCCGGGCACGAACCAGGCGGGCAGGTTGCCCAGCTCGCCGGGGATGTCGATGTCGGCGTGGTCGAGACCGAGGGCGCTGCCGGGGTTGCCGACATACAAATTGGGAGTGAGCCAGACCGCGTCGCCGGCGCTCAGGGTGCCGTGGGTGATCCGCTCCAGGCGGCGTACGACGGTGTCGGCGGAGTGCGGGGCGGTGGGCAGGAGGGGGCCCACGACGGCGTGGGAGCCGTTGCCGGAGAGGCCGTAGGTGCCGGGGCGCAGTGCGGCCAGGTCACGGGTGAGGGTGATCTGGTCGGCGGCCGTGCCGTGCACGGTGAGCCGGGGTTCGGTGGGCAGGGGCCGGCCGGGCGGCGCCTTCAGCGCGGCGTCGCTGGCCAGCCGGCCGGCGGCGACACTGACGGCGGCGGCGGCCAGGGCTGCGGTGACGGCGGCGGCCGTCGCTTTGACAGTGCGCACCCGTCCAGTGTCCCGGCCCGCCTTCCTCCCGGCCAGTGGTGGAGCCGGTCGGGGACGGCCGGTCACTCCCGCTGCCCGTACCCGCGCAGTCGCTCGCCCGCCTCCGCGACCTGTTCCTCCGTCAGGAGTGTGGGGCTCAGGCCGGGCACGGACGAGGCCGTCAGCCACAGGCGGCACATCCACTCCAGCTGGGCCGTACGGTCGTAGGCCTGGTCGAGGGTGGAGCCGTGGGTGAGGGTGCCGTGGTTGCGCAGGAGGCAGCCGCTCCGGTCGACGAGGGCGCGGAGCATGTTCTCGGCCAACTCCTCGGTGCCGTAGGTCGCGTAGGGGGCGACGCGGACGGATCCGCCGAGCGCGCCCGCCATGTAGTGGACGCGGGGAAGCTCGGTGACCAGGGTCGAGACGGCGGTCGCGTGCACGGCGTGGGTGTGGACGACCGCCCCTGCGTCCGTGGTGCGGTAGACGGCGAGGTGCATGGGCAGCTCGCTCGTCGGGCGCAGGGTGCCGAGGACCTGCCGGCCGGCCAGGTCGACGCCCGTGACGTCGTCCGGGGTGAGCCGCTCGTAGGGTACGCCCGACGGGGTGACCAGCACGGTGTCGCCGACGCGTACGGAGACGTTGCCGGAGGTGCCGACGACCAGCCCGTCGGTCACGGTGCGGCGGGCCGCCGTCACGAGCGCCTCCCAGGCCCGCGCCTCTTCGAGGACCGCATGCCTCCCCCGCTGCTCCGGCCCGTTCGGTCCGTCGTCCCGGTAACCCCGGGCGTCCCCCTGCTCGCGTCGCTGCTCAGCCATGCCGCGATCCTGCCAGGAGGCACCGGGGACCGCCGGGCTCTTCCGCGGCATGTACCGCTTCGCCTTGCCGGACCGGGGCTCGGGGCGGGGCAGGCCGTGCATTTCGTACACAATGGCGGCGGCCGGAGCGCCGACGGCCGGACCCCGCCGCCAGCCGACGGCCGGACCCCGCCGCCCACGCTCGACGTCGGGTGCCACGCCTACGACACCCCTATGACGGGGCGCCGACGCCACGGCCCGATCGAGGCCCGGACGGCCACGCGGATCACGCCCTGTGGGCCGCCCGTCACGGGGCGTCCGGCGCCGGGACCCTGCCGGCCGGACGGCAGGCAGGGACCTTCTGACAGTACGCCGACAGCGGCGGCCGGCCGGGTGACCGGAATCTCTTTCACGGCTCCGAGACCCGGTTGTGCGGGCTCCACAAAGACCGGTACCCGTACGGCGCTTGACCCCGGCCCCGGCGTCCCGGCGGAAGACCGTCGCACCCCTCTTACACAGACACCCTGACGCCCTTCCCAGTTCATCTTCCGTTCACCCAGATTGCTTACGGTCAACGCGCCAATGACTTCGAACGATTGCCTGGGTAAATGGAAAACTTCTCGCTGATCCTCGCGATTGTGGTCGTCACCGCACTTGCGTTCGATTTCACGAACGGTTTCCACGACACCGCCAACGCGATGGCCACCACCATCTCGACCGGTGCACTCAAGCCCAAGGTTGCGGTGGCCATGTCCGCCGCGCTCAACCTTGTGGGAGCTTTCCTCTCGGTGGAGGTCGCCAACACGATCTCCAAGGGTCTCGTCGACGAGACCGGCATCCGTCCCGAGGTCATCTTCGCCGCCCTGGTCGGCGCGATCCTCTGGAACCTCCTGACCTGGCTGGTGGGCCTGCCCTCCAGTTCCTCGCACGCCCTGATGGGCGGTCTGATCGGCGCCACCATCGCCTCCGCCGGAATGGGCGCGGTGCACGGTGACGCCCTGGTCACCAAGGTGCTGATCCCGGCGATCGCGGCACCGATCGTCGCGGGCGTCGCGGCGATGCTCGCGACCCGCCTCTCCTACACCCTCGGCAAGAAGGCCGACGGCAAGGCCGCGGCCAAGGGCTACCGCGCGGGCCAGATCGCCTCGGCCGGCCTGGTCTCCCTCGCCCACGGCACCAACGACGCGCAGAAGACGATGGGCATCATCACCCTGGCCCTGGTGGCCGGCGGTGCCGTGGCCCCCGACTCCGACCCGCCCACCTGGGTCATCCTCTCCGCCGGCCTGGCCATCGCGCTCGGCACCTACCTCGGCGGCTGGCGCATCATCCGCACCATGGGCAAAGGCCTGACCGACCTCCAGCCGCAGCAGGGCTTCGCCGCCCAGACCAGCGCGGCCACGGTCATCCTGGCCTCCTCGCACCTCGGCTTCTCCCTCTCCACCACCCACTCGGTCTCCGGTGCGGTGATGGGCGCCGGGCTGGGCCGCAAGGGCGGTGTGGTCCGCTGGTCGACGGCGACCCGGATGTTCGTGGCGTGGGGCCTGACGCTCCCGGCCGCGGCCCTGGTGGGCGCGCTCGCCGAGGCCGTCACCGGCCTGGGCGACTGGGGCACGGCCCTCGTCGCGGTCTTCCTGATCGCCTCCAGCGCGGCCATCTGGAAGGTCTCCCGGCGCGAGGTCGTCGACGCCTCGAACGTCAACGAGCCCGACGAGCCGGCGGGCGTCGTCACGACGGCGATCGCCGCCGTCACCCCGCCGCCCGCGGGCACCCTGGCCGAGGACCTCACGGACCTGACGGCCACGATCCCCGGCCCGGCGGCAGAGCCCGCGACCCCCGCCGCTCCCCCGGCCGCGGCCGTCTGAGCCCGCGCACCCGGCACGAAGGAAGAGAAGAAGCATGAAGATCGACTGGGCAGCCCTGGGCTCTGTCTTCGGCGTCAGCCTCGTGGTCACCGTGGGCCTCGTCGCCCTGTTCACCCTCGGCGTCGTGGGCCTGTCGCGGCAGGAACGCGCGTCGGCGCAGGGCGGCTCGGCCACCCTCGCGGTGACCGGCGCGTACGCGTGCTTCGCGGCCTGCGCGGCGGCGGTGGCGTACGGGATCTCGCTGATCGTCGCCTGACGCCCCATCCGAACACCCCCGAGGTGCGGGACGGATCACCGTCCCGCACCTCTTGGCGTTCGCGGTCCCGCCGACCCGCGCCGTGTGGGGTTCTGCACACTCGAGCCTCGCAGGTCAAAGGCAAGTTGACGGCTCTTGCGGGCCGTGGTGGACTGCCCGAGCCATGTACGGCAGCAGAAGAGGAAGCCGGTGTGAATCCGGCGCGGTCCCGCCACTGTGACCGGGGTAGAAACCCCCGGGAGCCAGGAACTCTCGCCGCCGGTCTCGTCGAACCAGGGCGTGGACACCCTGAGTGAGGACAAATCGCCATGCTCGCTCGGTCGTTGAGGTACAGCACCAGGTCGCTGCCCGACCCCTCGGCCGGCTGAGCCGATGCGTGCCGATCGCCTCTACGCGTACGGCGCCGCCACCGGCCTTCTGGGCGACCTGCTGCTCGGCGATCCCCGCCGAGGGCATCCCGTCGCCGCGTTCGGGCGGGCCGGCGGTGCCGTCGAGCGGCTGCTGTGGCGGGACCACCGGGGAAGCGGTGCCCTGCACGCCGTCGTGTGCGCCGGCGGGGTCGTGGCCCTGGGAGCCGTCGCCGAGCGGGCCGTACGCCGCTCCCCCGCCGCCACCGTCGCTCTCGTCTCCGCCGCCACCTGGGCCGTGGTCGGGGGCAGTTCGCTGGTCCGGGAGGCCCGCGCCATCGGCCGGGCGCTCGAAGCCGGGGACGTCGAGGCCGCCCGGGAGCGGCTGCCGCATCTGTGCGGGCGGGATCCGCACGCGCTGGACGCCGACGGGATCGCCCGCGCGGTCGTGGAGTCCGTCGCCGAGAACACCTCCGACGCCGTCGTGGGGGCGCTCGTGTGGGGGGCCGTGGGCGGGGTGCCCGGCCTGGTCGGGTTCCGGGCCGTCAACACCCTGGACGCCATGGTCGGTCACCGGTCGCCGAGGTATCTGCGCTACGGCTGGGCCGCCGCCCGTCTCGACGATGTCGCCGGATGGCCGGGAGCCCGGCTGACCGCCGTGCTCGCCGCCCTCTCGGGGGACGATCCGCGGGGCGCCGTGCGGGCCTGGCGGGCCGACGCCCGCCGGCATCCGAGCCCCAACGCCGGGCCGGTGGAGGCGTCCTTCGCGGGCGCCCTCGGGGTGCGGCTGGGCGGGACCCTGTCGTACGCCGGGCGGGTCGAGCACCGGCCGGTGCTGAACGGCGCGGCCGGGCGGCCCGTCGTCGCCCGGGACATCGAACGTGCCGCGCGGCTCTCCCGCCGCGTCGGTCTGCTCGCGCTCGGCGTCACCGTCGCCGCGCGCGCCGTCGCCACGAACATCGTCGCGAGCAGCCGGCGCGACCAGAGGAACCAGCGGAAGGGGCGTACGACATGAGCGGGGGTCTGGGCGGGGGCCTCCTCGTCGCCGGCACCACCTCCGACGCCGGCAAGAGCGTCGTCACGGCCGGGATCTGCCGGTGGCTGGTGCGGCAGGGGGTGAAGGTCGCACCCTTCAAGGCGCAGAACATGTCCCTCAACTCGTTCGTGACGACCGAGGGCGCCGAGATCGGGCGGGCCCAGGCCATGCAGGCCCAGGCCTGCCGGGTGGAGCCGACCGCGCTGATGAACCCCGTGCTGCTCAAGCCGGGCGGTGAGCAGAGCAGTCAGGTCGTGCTGCTCGGCAAGCCGGTGGGCGAGATGACCGCCCGGGGGTATCACGGCGGGCGGCAGCAGAAACTCCTCGGAACCGTTCTCGACTGCCTCGCCGAGTTGCGGGGCACGTATGACGCGGTGATCTGTGAGGGGGCGGGCAGTCCGGCCGAGATCAATCTGCGGCGGACCGACATCGTGAACATGGGGATCGCGCGGGGTGCGCGGCTGCCCGTGCTCGTCGTCGGCGACATCGACCGCGGGGGCGTCTTCGCCTCCTTCTTCGGCACCGTCGCCCTGCTCTCGCCCGAGGACCAGGAGCTGGTCGCCGGGTTCCTGGTCAACAAGTTCCGCGGGGACGTCTCCCTGCTGGAGCCCGGCCTGGACATGCTGCACGGGCTCACCGGACGGCGGACGTACGGCGTGCTGCCGTTCCGGCACGGGCTCGGGATCGACGAGGAGGACGGGCTGAGGGTCTCGCTGCGCGGGACAGTGCGGGAGTCGAACACCGCCCCGCCCGTCGGCGAGGACGTGCTGCGGGTCGCCGTCTGCGCCGTCCCGCTCATGTCCAACTTCACGGACGTGGACGCGCTGGCCGCCGAACCCGGCGTCGTCGTGCGGTTCGTGGACCGGCCCGAGGAACTGTCCGACGCCGACCTGGTGGTGATTCCGGGGACCCGGGGAACCGTGCGCGCCCTGGAGTGGCTCCGCGAGCGGGGGCTGGCCGAGGCCATCGTCCGCAGGGCCGCCGAGCAGCGGCCCGTCCTCGGCATCTGCGGTGGCTTCCAGCTCCTCGGCGAGCACATCGAGGACGAGGTCGAGAGCCGGCTCGGACACGTGGAGGGCCTCGGAGTCCTCCCGGTCCGGGTGCGGTTCGCCCGCGAGAAGACCCTCACCCGACCGGTCGGGGAAGCCCTCGGCGAGCGGGTCGAGGGGTACGAGATCCATCACGGGGTCGCCGAAGTCCTGGGCGGGGAAGCCTTCTTGGACGGATGCCGGGTCGGCGGCGTCTGGGGCACGCACTGGCACGGCTCGCTGGAGTCGGACGGTTTCCGGCGGGCCTTCCTGCGCGAGGTGGCGGCCGCCGCGGGCCGCCGTTTCGTGCCCGCCGCCGACACCTCGTTCGCCGGGCTGCGCGAGGAGCAGCTCGACCGGCTCGGCGACCTGATCGAACAGCACGCGGACACCGACGCGCTCTGGCGGCTCATCGAGTCGGGCGCGCCGCAAGGACTGCCTTTCATTCCACCGGGAGCGCCCGCATGAGCACAGTGTTGTTGTTGTCGACCGCCGATACGGATCTGCTGGCGGCCCGGGCCGCCTCCGGCGCCTCGTACCGGATCGGCAACCCGACCCGGGTGGATGTCGCCGGGGAACTCCCCGCGCTCCTCGACGGCGCCGACATCGCGGTCGTCCGGCTGCTCGGCGGCAAGCGGGCCTGGGAGGACGGGCTCGCCGCGCTCAAGGCGTCCGGTGTGCCGACCGTGCTGCTGGGCGGCGAGAGCGTGCCCGACGCGGAGTTGATGGCCGAGTCGTCGGTGCCCGCCGGTGTGGTGGCGGAGGCGCTGCGGTATCTCGTCGAGGGCGGACCGGCCAACCTGACCGAGCTGGCCCGCTTCCTGTCCGACACCGTGCTGCTGACCGGTGAGGGTTTCGTCGAGCCGCAGAAGATGCCCGAGTACGGCGTCCATGGCGAGCGTGCCTTCGTCGAGGGCCGGCCGACCATCGGGGTGCTCTTCTACCGGGCGCACGAACTGAGCGGCAACACCGCCTTCGTGGACACGCTGTGCGACGCGGTCGAGGCCCGCGGCGCCAACGCCCTGCCCGTGTACTGCGGTTCGCTGCGCGGGGCGGACCCGGGGCTGTACGAGATCCTCGGGCGGACCGACACCCTCGTCGCCACGGTTCTCGCCGCCGGCGGCGCGCACGCCTCGCAGGCCTCGGCGGGCGGGGACGAGGAGGCCTGGGACGTCGGCGCGCTCGCCGACCTCGACGTCCCCGTGCTGCAAGGGCTGTGCCTCACCTCGTCGAAGAGCGCCTGGGAGGCGTCCGACGCCGCCCTCTCCCCCATGGACGCGGCGATGCAGGTCGCCATCCCGGAGTTCGACGGACGGATCATCACGGTCCCCTTCTCCTTCAAGGAGCAGGGCCCGGACGACGTACCGGTGTACGTCGCCGACCCCGAGCGGGCCGGACGTGTCGCCGGGATCGCCGTACGGCACGCCCGGCTCCGGCACAAGCCGAACGGCGAGAAGAAGCTCGCGCTCGTCTTCACCGCCTACCCGACCAAGCACTCCCGGGTCGGCAACGCGGTCGGCCTCGACACCCCCGCCTCGGCCATCCGGGTCCTGGACGCGCTGCGGGACGCCGGGTACGGGGTCCAGGGGCATCCGGACAACGGCGACGAGCTGATCCACCGGCTCATCAACGCCGGTGGCCACGACGTCGAATGGCTCACCGAGGAGCAGTTGGCCGCCGCGCCCGCCCGGGTCCCGCTGGCCGACTACCGGGCCTGGTTCGACAAGCTCGACCCGCGCTTGCGCGACGGCATGCTGGAGGCGTGGGGCGAGCCGCCGGGTTCGCTGTACGTCGACGGGGACGACATCGTGCTGGCCTCCCTGCAGTTCGGGAACGTCGTCGTGATGATCCAGCCGCCGCGCGGCTTCGGCGAGAACCCGATCGCGATCTACCACGACCCCGACATGCCTCCGTCGCACCACTACATGGCGGCCTACCGGTGGCTGGAGAACAGCTTCGGCGCCGACGCCGTCGTGCACATGGGCAAGCACGGCACGATGGAGTGGCTGCCCGGCAAGGGCCTCGGGCTGAGCGGCGGCTGTGCCCCGGACGCCGTCCTCGGTGATCTGCCGCTCGTCTACCCGTTCATCGTCAACGACCCCGGCGAGGGCACCCAGGCCAAGCGGCGCGGGCACGCCACCGTCGTCGACCATCTCGTGCCGCCGATGGCACGCGCCGACACCTACGGCGACCTGGCCAAGCTGGAGCAGCTGCTCGACGAGTACGCGCTCGTCTCCGACCTGGATCCGACGAAGGCGCCGGCCGTGCGCGCGCAAATCTGGACGCTGGTCAAGGCGGCCGAGCTGCACCACGACCTGCATGTCGACGACCAGCCGGGCGACGACGACTTCGACTCGTTCGTGATGCACATCGACGGCTATCTGTGCGAGATCAAGGACGTGCAGATCAGGGACGGGCTGCACATCCTCGGCGGCGGTCCGGTCGGCGAGGCGCGGGTGAACCTCGTGCTGGCCGTGCTGCGCGCCTCGCAGGTGTGGGGCGGGCAGGCGAACGCGCTGCCGGGACTGCGGGCCGCGCTGGCCGCCCACTTCGGGCTGGTGGAGAAGGAGCTGCTCGCCGAGCCGGGCGCGCCGGTGAAGGTGCCGGCCGAGCTGACGGATCTCGTCGAGGGCCCCGCCCGTACCGGCGCCGACGCCATCGACCTGCTGGAGCAGCTGTGCCGGCGGATCGCGGAGGGCGCGGAGAAGCGCGGGTGGGCCGTCGCCGGGAGCCGGGCGCTGGTCCGTGAGGTCCTGGGCACCGAACTCCCGGACGCCGTCGCGGTGCTGGAGTTCGCGTGCACGGAGGTCGTACCGCGGCTGGAGCGGACCACCGACGAGGTCGGGCACATCCTCAAGGCGCTGGACGGCGGTTACGTCCCGGCCGGTCCGTCGGGCTCTCCGACGCGAGGGCTGGTCAACGTTCTGCCGACCGGCCGCAACTTCTACTCGGTCGACCCCAAGGCCATTCCCTCCAGGCTGAGTTGGGAGGTCGGGCAGTCTCTCGCCGACTCCCTCGTGCAGCGGTACCTCCAGGACACGGGCGACTACCCGAAGTCCGTCGGCCTGACGGTCTGGGGCACCTCCGCGATGCGCACCCAGGGCGACGACATCGCCGAGATCCTGGCGCTGCTCGGCTGCCGTCCGGTGTGGGACGACGCCTCGCGCCGGGTGACGGGCTTCGAGGTCGTGCCCCTGGCCGAGCTGGGCCGGCCGCGCATCGACGTCACGGTCCGTATCTCCGGGTTCTTCCGGGACGCGTTCCCGCACGTGGTGGGGCTGATCGACGACGCGGTGCGGGCGGTGGCCGAGCTGGCCGAGCCCGCCGAGTCCAACTTCGTGCGCGCCCACGTGGACGAGGACGCCGCCGCGCACGGCGACCGGCGACGTGCGACGGCCCGTGTCTTCGGCTCCAAGCCGGGGGCCTACGGGGCGGGGCTGCTGCCGCTGATCGACGCCCGCAACTGGCGCTCGGACGCGGACCTCGCCGAGGTGTACGCCGTCTGGGGCGGATACGCCTACGGGCGCGGGCTCGACGGGCGGGCGGCGCGGGGGGACATGGAGACGGCGTTCCGGCGGATCGCCGTCGCGGCCAAGAACGTGGACACGCGCGAGCACGACCTCGTCGACGCCGACGACTACTTCCAGTACCACGGCGGCATGGTCGCCATGGTGCGGCATCTGACGGGCGCCAACCCCGAGGCGTACGTGGGCGATTCCGCGACACCGGACCAGGTGAAGACGCGGACGCTCGGCGAGGAGACGCATCGCGTGTTCCGGGCCCGGGTGGTCAACCCGCGCTGGATGGCGGCCATGCGCCGGCACGGCTACAAGGGCGCCTTCGAGATGGCGGCGACCGTCGACTACCTCTTCGGGTACGACGCCACCGCCGGAGTCGTCGACGACTGGATGTACGAGAAACTCAGCGCCGAGTACGTCTTCGACGCAGAGAACCGGGACTTCATGAAGAAGTCCAACCCGTGGGCCCTGCGGGGCATCACCGAGCGGCTCCTGGAAGCCGCCGACCGCGGACTGTGGGCCGAGCCGGACGCCGACACGATCGAGCGGCTGCGCGCCACCTATCTGGAGCTCGAAGGCGACCTGGAGGGCGACGAGAAGTGAGTACTCCTTTCCCGTTCACGGCCGTCGTCGGCCAGGACGACCTGCGGCTCGCGCTGCTGCTGAACGCCGTCTCGCCGGCGGTGGGCGGGGTGCTGGTCCGTGGTGAGAAGGGCACCGCCAAGTCCACGGCCGTGCGCGCCCTCGCGGCGCTCATGCCCGCCCTGGACGTGGTCTCCGGCTGCCGGTTCTCCTGCGACCCCGACTCCCCCGACCCCGCCTGCCCGGACGGGCCGCACGAGCCGGGAGCCTTCGAGACCCGGCCGGCCCGGATGGTGGAACTGCCCGTCGGCGCCTCCGAGGACCGGCTGGTCGGCGCCCTCGACATCGAGCGGGCGCTCGCCGAGGGGGTCAAGGCCTTCGAGCCGGGGCTCCTCGCGGACGCGCACCGCGGGCTCCTGTACGTCGACGAGGTCAACCTCCTGCACGACCACCTGGTCGACCTGCTGCTCGACGCGGCCGCGATGGGCGCCTCGTACGTGGAGCGCGAGGGTGTCTCCGTGCGTCACGCCGCGCGGTTCCTGCTGGTCGGGACGATGAACCCCGAGGAGGGCGAGCTGCGGCCGCAGTTGCTCGACCGGTTCGGGCTGACGGTGGAGGTGGCCGCCTCGCGCGAGCCCGACCAGCGGGTGGAGGTCGTCCGGCGCAGGCTCGCCCACGACGACGATCCGGCCGGTTTCGCCGAGCGGTGGGCGGACGAGGAGAGCGCCGTACGCGGGCGGATCGTGGCGGCGCGCAAGCTGTTGCCTTCGGTTCGGCTGGGCGACGGGGCGCTGCGGCAGATCGCGGCGACCTGCGCCGCCTTCGAGGTGGACGGCATGCGGGCCGACATCGTGATGGCGCGGACGGCCACCGCGCTGGCCGCCTGGGCCGGGCGCACCGACGTGCTCGCGGAGGACGTACGGCAGGCGGCGCTGCTGGCGCTGCCGCACCGCCGGCGCCGGAACCCCTTCGACGCCCCGGGGCTCGACGAGGACAAACTCGACGACACGCTGGAGGAGTTCGCCGGCCCGGACGACGAGGACCCCGACCCCGACCCCGACGGGCCGGGCGGTGGGGGCGGCGGGGAGCCGCCGCGGTCCGACGGTGACGGTCCGCAGGGTGACGACACCGCCGCCCGTCCCGAGACGGACGAGAGCCCGGCGAGCACGGAGAGCGGCGAGGGCGGCGAGGGCGGGGAACCCCGGCCCGCCGGTTCCGGTGCCGGGGAGCAGTCCGCCGTACGGGCCGCCGAGCCGTTCCGTACGAAGGTGCTGAGCGTGCCCGGGCTCGGTGAGGGCGCGGCCGGACGGCGCTCACGGGCGCGGACCGAGCACGGGCGCACGACGGGTGCGCGGCGGCCCCGCGGAACGCTGACCAAGCTGCACCTGGCCGCGACGGTGATGGCCGCCGCCCCGCACCAGCGGGAGCGCGGGCGGTCCGGGCGCGGGCTGGTCGTACGCCGGGACGATCTGCGGCAGGCGACCCGGGAGGGGCGTGAGGGCAACCTCGTGCTGTTCGTCGTGGACGCGTCCGGGTCGATGGCGGCCCGGCAGCGGATGAGCGCGGTGAAGGGTGCCGTGCTGTCGCTGCTGCTCGACGCCTACCAGCGGCGCGACAAGGTGGGACTCGTCAGCTTCCGGGGGACGGCCGCGGATCTCGCGCTGCCGCCCACCTCGTCGGTGGACGCCGCCGCCGTACGGCTGGAGTCGCTGCCCACCGGCGGGCGGACGCCGCTCGCCGCCGGGCTGCTCAAGGCGCACGACGTGCTGCGGGTCGAGCGGCTGCGGGATCCGGCACGGCGGGCACTGGTCGTCGTGGTGACGGACGGACGGGCCACCGGCGGCCCTGAACCGGTCGCTCTCGCCGGGCGGGCGGCACGGTTGTTCGCCGCCGAGGGGATCGCGTCGGTGGTCGTCGACTGCGAGTCGGGGCCCGTGCGGCTGGGGCTCGCGGGGCAGCTCGCGGGCGAGCTGGGGGGTACCGCCGTGACGCTGGACGAACTACGGGCGGACTCCATCGCCGGGCTGGTCAGGGACGTGCAGGGGACTTCGAGGAGGGCCGCGTAATGCCTCAGGGACAGCCGAGTGTGGTGCCGGACGACGGGCTGACGACACGTCAGCGACGCAACCGGCCGCTGGTCGTCGTGCACACCGGGATCGGCAAGGGCAAGTCGACCGCCGCGTTCGGGCTCGCGCTGCGGGCCTGGAACCAGGGGTGGCCCATCGGGGTGTTCCAGTTCGTCAAGTCGGCGAAGTGGAAGGTCGGCGAGGAGAACGCGCTGCGCGTGCTGGGGGCGTCCGGTGAGGGCGGTTCCGTCGACTGGCACAAGATGGGCGAGGGGTGGTCCTGGGTCCAGCGGGACTCCCAGATGGACAACGAGGAGAAGGCCCGCGAGGGCTGGGAGCAGGTCAAGCGGGATCTCGCCGCCGAGACGTACAAGCTGTACGTGCTCGACGAGTTCGCGTACCCCATGCACTGGGGCTGGGTCGACACGGACGAGGTCGTCGACGTGCTGCGCCATCGGCCGGGCACCCAGCACGTCGTGATCACCGGGCGGAACGCGCCGGAGAAGCTCGTCGACGTCGCCGACCTCGTCACCGACATGTCCAAGGTCAAGCATCCGATGGACGCGGGCCAGAAGGGGCAGCGGGGTATCGAGTGGTGAAGCCGTGCTGACCTCCCCGTCCTCCCCGTCCCCGTCGGCCTCCGTGCCCCGGCTGGTCGTCGCCGCGCCGTCGTCCGGCAGCGGCAAGACGACCGTCGCCACGGGGCTGATGGCCGCGCTCACCGCGCGGGGGCTCACCGTGTCCCCGCACAAGGTCGGGCCGGACTACATCGACCCCGGGTACCACTCGCTCGCGACCGGGCGGGCGGGGCGCAACCTCGACGCGTATCTGTGCGGGCCGGAGCTGATCGGGCCGCTGTTCGCGCACGGTGCGCGCGGGTGTGACATCGCCGTGGTCGAAGGGGTCATGGGGATGTTCGACGGGGCCGCCGGGGAGCGTGAGCTGGCGTCCACCGCCCAGGTGGCGAAGCTGCTGCGGGCGCCGGTCGTGCTCGTGATCGACGCGTCGTCGCAGTCGCGGTCGGTGGCCGCGCTCGTGCACGGGTTCGCCTCCTGGGATCCGGAGGTACGGATCGGGGGCGTGATCTTGAACAAGGTCGCCTCCGACCGGCACGAGGAGTTGTTGCGGGAGGCGCTCGAGTCGGCCGGGGTGCCGGTGCTGGGTGTGCTGCGGCGGGTGGCTCAGGTGGATACGCCGTCCCGGCATCTGGGGCTGGTGCCGGTCGCCGAGCGGCGGGCTGCCGCGGTCGACTCCGTCGCGGCCATGGGGTCGCAGGTTGCCCAAGGGTGCGATCTTGAGGCCCTGGTCGCGCTGGCTCGTGGTGCGGGGGTTCTGTCGGGTGCGGCCTGGGACGCGGCCGAGGCGCTTGATTCCTCGCCCCCGCCGCCCCTTCCCGTCCCGACCCTGGGGGCTGCGCCCCCAGACCCCCGCTTTCGGCCTGAAGGGCCTCGTCCTCAAACTCCCCCAGAGGGGGGACCCCCAGACGGGCTGAAAGGGAAAGTGCGGGTTGCTGTCGCGGGTGGGGCTGCCTTCACCTTTTCCTATGCCGAGCACGCCGAGTTGCTCGGTGCCGCCGGGGCCGAGGTGGTCGTGTTCGACCCGCTCCGGGACGAAAGGCTTCCCGAGGGGACGCGCGGGCTGGTCGTCGGGGGTGGGTTTCCCGAGGTGTACGCCGCCGAGCTGTCGTCGAACGAGGCGCTCCGCAAGGAGGTCTCCGCGCTCGTGGAGGCCGGTGCGCCGGTCGCCGCCGAGTGTGCCGGGCTGCTGTACCTGTGCCGGGAGCTGGACGGGCAGCCCATGTGCGGGGTGCTCGACGCCACCGCGCGGATGAGCGAGCGGCTCACGCTCGGGTACCGGGACGCCGTGGCCGTGAGCGACAGTGTGCTGGCCGTGGCCGGGACCCGGATGCGCGGACACGAGTTCCATCGGACCGTCGTCGAGCCCGGCTCGGGGGCGGCTCCCGCCTGGGGGGTGCTGGCCCCGCGGCGGGTCGAAGGTTTTGTGGAGCGCGGTGTGCACGCGAGTTATCTGCACACGCACTGGGCGTCCGAGCCCGGTGTGGCCCGTCGGTTCGTGGAGAGGTGCCGGACGTCATGAGCAGCAAGCTGGTCGGAGTCGGGGTGGGCCCCGGGGATCCGGAGCTGGTGACCGTCAAGGGCGTCAACGCGCTGCGGGCCGCCGAGGTCGTCGTCGTGCCCGTGATGGACAGCGGGGAGCGCGGGCGGGCCGAGGCCACCGTGCTGCACTACGCGCCGGCGGAGAAGATCGTCCGGGTCGTCTTCGCGCTCAACGAGCGGACCGACCGGGCGCGGCGGGAGGCCGCCTGGGACGCGGCCGGGGAGCGGGTCGCCGCGTTGCTGCGGCAGCACGGCAGCGTCGCCTTCGCGACCATCGGCGATCCCAACGTGTACTCCACCTTCACCTATCTCGCGCAGACCATCGTGGAGTCGGTGCCGGGTGTGGTGATCGAGACCGTCCCGGGGATCACCGCCATGCAGGATCTCGCGGCGCGGTCGGGTGCCGTACTGACCGAGGGCACCGAGCCGTTGACGCTGGTGCCGGTGACCGCGGGTTCGGCCGTGCTGAAGGACGCGCTCGCCGGGCCGGGAACCGTCGTGGCCTACAAGTTCGGGCGGCAGGCCGCCGAGGTCGCCGAGGCGCTGCGGGAGACCGGGCGGATCGGGGACGCCGTGTGGGGGTCGGCGCTCGGTCTCGCGGAGGAGTCCATCCGGCCCGCCGGGGAGCTGGACGGCGAGCCGCTGCCGTATCTCTCCACGCTCATCGCGCCCGCGCGGCGCGAGGGCGGCCGGGGCGGCAAGCTGTGAGTCCGCCCGCCGCCGGGTCACGAGGCCAGGCCCACCACCAGCCAGATGAAGGCCGCGCCCGCGATCGTGCACAGCACGGTCGAGCGGGCGGGGTGTTCGTGGTGCGCCTCGGGGAGGATCTCGGCGGCCGCCAGATAGAGGAGCGCGCCGCCGAAGAAGCCCAGATAGGCGCCGAGCAGCTGCTCGGGGATGGTGACGAAGGACGTCGAGGCCGCGCCGACGACCGGAGCGGCGGCGTCCGCGAACAGCATGGCCAGGGCCTTGCGGCGGTCGTTCCCGTACAGGCTCGTGATCGTGTAGGTGTTGAAGCCGTCCGCGAAGTCGTGGGCGATGACCGCCAGCGCGACGGCGATGCCCATGCCGCCGCCCACCTGGAAGGCCGCGCCGATCGCCACGCCGTCCATGGCGCTGTGGCCGACCATCGCCGCGGCCGCCGTCAGGCCTACCTCGGGGGCCCGGCCGTCGTGCTCCTCGGCGCCGTGCGCGGCCTGCCGTACCGCCAGCAGACGTTCGACCAGATGGGCCAGCAGGAACCCCGCCACGAACAGCAGCAGCGCGGCCGGGACGCCGAAGACCTCGGTGCCGGCCGCCTCCAGTGCCTCGGGCAGCAGATCCAGGCCGACGACGCCCAGCATCAGGCCGCCGGCCAGGCCCAGCACCAGGTGGCGGCGGTCGGTCACGCGCTGTGCCGTCCAGCCGCCGGCCAGCGTCATGAGGAACGCGCCGAGCGCGACGAAGACCGCCATGGCCCCTTGCTATCCGATCAACCCCCGGTCGCGCACATCCGCGGCGCCCGCCGACCCCGCAAAACATCTGCAATGCACACACAAAGCCCGCTATGAGAGGACCCGAACCCATGGCCGATGCCCCCACCGGCAAGGTGACCTTCGTCGGTGCCGGCCCCGGCGCTGCCGACCTGCTGACGTTCCGCGCCGCGCGTGCCATCGCCGACGCCGACGTCGTGATCTGGGCCGCGAGCCTGGTCCAGGCGGAGGTTCTCGAGCACGCGCGTGAGGGTGCGGAGATCCTCGACTCGGCGACCATGTCCCTGGAGGACGTCGTCGCCGTCTACGAACGGGCCCGCCGGGAGGGGCTGAAGGTCGCCCGCATCCACTCCGGCGACCCCGCCCTCTGGGGCGGTACCCAGGAACAGCTCGACCGGTGCGAGGAGATCGGCGTCGAGACCGAGATCGTGCCCGGGGTGTCCTCCTTCTCGGCCGTCGCCGCGCTCGCCCGGCGCGAGCTGACGATCCCCGAGGTCGCGCAGTCGGTCGTCCTCACCCGGCTCGGCGGCGGCAAGACGCCGATGCCGCCCGGCGAGGAGGTGCGGGAGTTCGCCAAGCACGGCACGACCATGGCGATCTTCCTGTCGGCCGCGCGCAGCGGTCAGCTGGTGCGGGAGTTGCTGGAGGGCGGCTACCCGACCACCACCCCGGTGGTCATCGCCTACCAGGCGACCTGGCCGGAGGAACTGGTCGTGAAGTGCACGATCGAGACGCTGGAGGAGACCGTCAAGGAGCACAAGCTCTGGAAGCACACCCTCTTCCTGGTCGGCCCGGCCCTCGACGCGCACGGCACCCGCTCGCACCTGTACCACCCCGGTCACTTCCACGGCTATCGCAAGGCCGACCCGGAGGCCCGCCGGGCGCTGCGGACACGGGGTGCCAGTACGTGAGAGGGCTGATCACCGTCGTCGGTACGGGCACGGGGACGGCGCCCGGCGGGGAGGTCCTCGCCGGCGCCGAGCTCGTCGTGGGCGGACGGCGGCACCTGGAGGCCGCGGGGCTGCCCGCGTCGGTCGAGCGGATCGTGCTGGGTCCGCTCGCGCCGGCCCTCGACGCCATGGAGGAGTACGTCGGGAAGGACCGGCGGGTGGTCGTGCTGGCCTCCGGCGACCCCGGCTTCTTCGGGATCGTGCGGGCGCTGGCCGAACGCTTCGGCGCGCATCGCCTGGACGTACGGCCCGGTGTCTCCTCCGTGGCCACCGCCTTCGCGCGGCTCGGACTGACCTGGGACGACGCCGTCGTCGTGAGCGCGCACGGGCGGGATCCGCGGACGGCCGTCAACGTCTGCCGGGCACACCCGAAGGTCGCCGTCCTGACCGGGCCGGGCGCCGGGCCCGCCGAGCTGGGCGCCGCGCTCGCGCGCAGCGCGCCCGGCCGGGTGCTCGTCGTGGCCTCCGCGCTGGGCGACCCGGCGGGCGAGCGCGTGGAGCGCGTCTCCCCCGTCGAGGCCGCCGGACGGGACTGGGGTACGGCGGTGAGTGTCGTCCTGTGCCTCGACGAGACGCGGACGCTCGGTCCGGTACGGACGCTGGCCGGGCCCGGGGTCCGGCCCGCCGGGTGGGCGCTGGACGAGGGCGACTTCGCCCACCGCGACTCGATGATCACCAAGTTCGAGGTGCGGGCGCTGGCCCTGGCCCGGCTCGGGCCGCGCTCCGGCGACCTGGTCTGGGACGTGGGCTCCGGGTCGGGGTCCGTGGCCGTGGAGTGCGCGCGGCTCGGCGCCGCCGTCAGCGCCGTCGAGAAGGCGGCGGACGGGGTCGCCCGGATCCGCGCCAACGCCGAGGCGCACGGCGTCGACGTGCACGTGGTGCACGGCGGCGCGCCGGACGCGCTGGCCGGACTCGACGATCCCGACGCCGTGTTCGTCGGCGGTGGCGGGCGGGAGCTGCCCGACATCGTCCGCGCGTGTGCTCGGCGGGCCCGGCGGACCGTGGTCGTCGCGATGGCCGCGCTGGACCGGGTCCCGGCGGTGCGGGCCGCGCTCGGCGACGCCGGGTTCGACTGCGACGGTGTGCTGCTGCACTCCTCACGGCTCGCGCCGCTGCCGGGTGACGTGACCCGGCTGGCCGCGACCAATCCCGTTTTCCTGCTGTGGGGTGTCAGAGACGCCGTGGGCGCGCACCCTGTTCATCGAGAAGGAGTAGCCCTGTGATCGGCCTCATTTCCGCCACCGCGGCGGGGGCGGCGGCGCGCGACCGGCTGGCCGCGGCCTGGCCGGACCGCACGCGCGTGTACGACGGCCCGGTCGGGGACGCCGTCCGGCGGGCGTTCGCCGAGTGCGAGCAGCTCGTGTGCTTCCTGGCGACCGGGGCGGTCGTCCGGCTGGTCGCGCCCCTGCTGTCCGACAAGACGTCCGACCCGGGTGTGGTGTGCGTCGACGAGGCCGGGCGGTTCGCCGTCCCGGTGGTCGGCGGGCACGCCGGGGGAGCCAACGAACTCGCGCTGGCCGTCGGCGGGTTGCTGGGTGCGCAGCCGGTGGTGACCACGGCCACGGACGCCGTCGGCATCCCCGGTCTCGACACGCTCGGCCTTCCCGTGCAGGGCGATGTGGCCGGCGTGACGCGGGCCCTGCTGGACGGCGAGCCGGTCGCGCTGGCCGCCGAGGTGCCGTGGCCGCTGCCGCCGGTGCCGTTCGCGGAGCGGGGGTCGTACACCGTGCGGCTGACCGACCGTGCGGTCGAGCCCGGGGCCGGGGAGGTGCTGCTGCGTCCGCCGTCCCTCGTCGTCGGGGTCGGCGCGTCCCGGGGCGCCCCGGCCGAGGAGGTGCTCGACCTGGTGGCGGGTGCCCTGCGGGACGCGGGGCTGTCTCCCGCGAGCATCGCCGAGCTGGCCAGTGTCGACGCCAAGGCCGAGGAGCCGGGGATCGTCGAGGCGGCCCGGCGGCTCGGCGTGCCCGTGGTGACGTACTCCGCCGAGGAGTTGGCCGCCGTCGAGGTGCCGAACCCCTCGGACGCCCCCCTCACCGCCGTCGGCACACCGTCCGTCGCGGAGGCCGCCGCCCTGGTCGGCGGGGGCGAACTCCTCGTCCCCAAGCGGAAGTCGGAGCGCGCGGACGGGCGGCCCGCGATGGCCACCTGTGCCGTCGTACGGCGCCCCGCGCGCGGGCGGCTCGCGGTCGTCGGGCTCGGGCCGGGCGCCCGGGACCTGCTCACGCCGCGGGCGAAGGCGGAGCTGCGGCGCGCCTCGGTGCTCGTCGGCCTCGACCAGTACGTCGACCAGATCCGCGACCTGCTGCGGCCCGGCACCCGGATCCTGGAGTCGGGGCTCGGCGCCGAGGAGGAGCGGGCCCGGACGGCCGTCGAGGAGGCCCGGCGCGGGCAGAGCGTGGCGCTGATCGGCAGCGGGGACGCGGGCGTGTACGCGATGGCCTCCCCCGCGCTCGCCGAGGCGTCCGACGACATCGACGTGGTCGGGGTGCCGGGGGTGACCGCCGCGCTCGCGGCCGGTGCGATCCTCGGCGCGCCGCTGGGCCACGACCATGTGTCGATCAGCCTGTCCGATCTGCACACGCCGTGGGAGGTCATCGAGCGACGGGTGCGGGCGGCGGCCGAGGCGGACATCGTCGTCACCTTCTACAACCCCCGTTCCCGGGGCCGCGACTGGCAGCTCCCCAAGGCGCTCTCGATCCTCGCCGAGCACCGGGAGCCGACGACACCGGTGGGTGTCGTGCGCAACGCCTCGCGCCCGGACGGCACCGCCCGGCTGACGACGCTCACGGAACTCGACCCGGCCTGGGTCGACATGATGACGGTCGTGACCGTGGGCAACACGGCGACCCGGAACATCGCGGGGCGCATGGTGACGCCGCGCGGCTACCGCTGGCAGGAGAACTCCCCGGAAGGCTCCCGGGAAGGCTCTCAGGAGGGCGCCCTGTGAACCGTGTGGTCCATCCGATCGAGCAGGAGTCCTTCCGGCGGCTGCGTGCCCGCCTGGACACCTCGCACTTCGCACCGCTGAGCCGGGCGGTGGTGGAGCGGGTCATCCACTCCGCCGCCGATCTGGAGTACGCGACCGATCTCGTGCTGGACGAGGGCGAGTTGGCGAAGGGGCACACCGCGCTGCACGCCGGCGCGCCGGTCGTCGTCGACGTGGAGATGGTGGCCGCGGGGATCACCCGGCGGGAGACCGTCTGCCGTCTCAAGGACGCCATGTCCGGCCCCGGGCTGACCCGGTCCGCCCACGCGATCCGGCTGGCGTACGAGGAGGTCGGGCCCGGCGCCCTCTGGGTGATCGGCTGCGCGCCGACCGCCCTGGAGGAGCTGCTGACGCTGGACGCCTCCCCCGCGCTGGTCATCGGCCTGCCCGTCGGCTTCGTCGGGGCGGCCGAGTCGAAGGCCGCGCTCCGCGGGAGCGGACTGCCCGCCGTGAGCAACGTGTCCCAGAAGGGCGGGTCGGCGGTCGCCGCCGCCGCGCTCAACGCCCTGCTGTACACCCCCCTTTCGTCCCCCGCTTCGCCCTCCGAGGAGAAACAGTGACCACCCCGCCGCCCGCCCTGCTCATCGCCGGCCATGGCACCCGGGACGAAGCCGGAGCCGAGGCGTTCCGTGACTTCGTACGGGAGCTGGGCCGCCGCCACCCCGAACTGCCCGTCGCGGGCGGCTTCATCGAGCTGTCCCCGCCGCCGCTGGGCGAGGCGGTGACGGAGCTGGTGGAACGTGGCGTACGGCGGTTCGCCGCCGTTCCGCTGATGCTGGTGTCCGCCGGGCACGCCAAGGGCGACATCCCGGCGGCCCTGTCCCGCGAGAAGGAGCGGCACCCGGGGATCTCCTACACGTACGGGCGTCCGCTGGGCCCGCACCCGGCGCTGCTGCAGGTGCTGGAGCGGCGCCTCGACGAGGCGCTGGGCACCGGGGGCCGCACCCCCGAGGACCTGGCCGACGTGACCGTGCTGCTGGTCGGGCGCGGTTCGACGGACCCGGACGCCAACGCCGAGGTGTACAAGGCGGCGCGGCTGCTGTGGGAGGGACGCGGATACGCGGGTGTGGAGACCGCGTTCGTGTCGCTGGCCGCGCCGGACGTGCCGAGCGGGCTCGACCGGTGCGTGCGGCTGGGGGCGAAGCGGATCGTCGTGCTCCCCTACTTCCTGTTCACCGGGATCCTCCCCGAGCGGGTCCGCCACCAGACCGAGGGCTGGGCGGCCGCGCATCCGGAGGTCGAGGTGCGGTCGGCGGACGTCATCGGTCCCGAGCCGGAGCTGCTCGACCTGGTGATGGAGCGGTACGAGGAGGCCGTCAAGGGCGACCTGCGGATGAACTGCGACTCGTGCGTGTACCGGATCGCGCTGCCGGGCTTCGAGGACAAGGTGGGGACGCCGCAGCAGCCGCACTTCCACCCGGACGACGAGGGCCATCACCACGACGGCCACCACCATCACGGCCACGCGCACTCCCATGCGCACTGAGGGACCCGCCGAGGGGCCCGCAGAGGGTCACTCCGGCGGCCACGATCTGCGCCACCACGGGGACGCCGAGGTGCGCGACGACGGCTCGGCGCTCGTCGACCTCGCGGTGAACGTCCGCGCGGACACCCCTCCGCGCTGGCTGCGGGAGCGGGTCGCCGCGTCCCTGGGGAGCCTTGCGGCCTACCCGGACGGACGGGCCGCGCGGGCGGCGGTCGCGGCGCGGCACGGGCTGCCCGTCGAGCGGGTGCTGCTGACGGCGGGCGCCGCGGAGGCGTTCGTGCTGCTGGCACGGGCCCTGAAGGTGCGGCGGCCCGTCGTCGTGCACCCGCAGTTCACGGAGCCGGAGGCGGCGCTGCGGGACGCGGGACACAGCGTGGACCGGGTGGTGCTGCGCGCCGAGGACGGCTTCCGGCTGGACCCGGCGGCCGTCCCGGAGACGGCCGACCTGGTCGTCGTCGGCAACCCGACGAACCCCACGTCGGTGCTGCACCCGGCGGAGACGATCCGGCAGCTGGCCCGGCCCGGACGGACGCTGGTGGTCGACGAGGCGTTCATGGACGCGGTGCCGGGCGAGCGGGAGTCCCTCGCCGGACACACCGACGTGCCCGGCCTGGTGGTGCTGCGCAGCCTGACCAAGACCTGGGGGCTGGCCGGGCTGCGGATCGGCTATGTGCTCGCCGCGCCGGAGACCGTCGCCGACCTGGAGCGGGCCCAGCCGCTGTGGCCGGTGTCCACGCCGGCGCTGGTGGCGGCCGAGGCGTGCATGGGGGCACAGGCACTGGCGGAGGCCGCCCACGCCGCCCACCGCGTCGCCGCGGACCGGGCCCATCTCGTGGCCGGACTGGAGGAGTTCGCCGTCGAGGGGGTGCGGGTCGTGGGGCCCGCGGAGGGGCCGTTCGTCCTGGTGCGGCTGCCCGGGGCCGACGCCGTCCGCCGGCGGCTGCGCACCCTGGGGTTCGCGGTCCGGCGCGGGGACACCTTCCCGGGGCTGGACGAGGAGTGGCTGCGGCTGGCGGTACGGAACCGGGCGACGGTGAACCGTTTCCTCCAGGCACTGGACCAGGCCTTGGCCCTGACCCGGGGATGAGCGCGGGGTACGGACCCGGGTGGGACGTCCCGGCTCCGTACCCCCCTGCTCCGTACCTCTTGCTCCGTACGTCTTGCTCCGTACCCCTTTGTTCCTTGCTCCGTGCGGTCAGCCGCGGCGGCGGGCCAGGACCACCGCTCCCCCGCCCGCCACCAGCAGCGCCGCCGCGCCACCCGCGATGTACGGGGTCGTCGAACCGCCGCCGGTCCGGGCCAGGTCCGCCTGGGCGGGCGCGCCCTGTGCCTTGACGTCACCGGCCGGGGCGACGCTCGGCGCGGCGGCCTGCCCCTCGCCCTGGTCCTGCTCCAGTTCCTCGCCCTGGCCCTGCGCCTCGCTCGAGTCCTGTTCCTCGCCCTGGTCCTGCTCCCGCTCCTGCCCGGCGGGCGCTTCGCAGGTGGCCTTCGCGAGGGTCAGGGTGCCCGTCACCTCGGCGACGTTGAGGCTCAACGGGTCGACGGAGACAGTGAGTTCGAGGGCGGTGGCGGCGGCCGTGCGGGAGGTGGTCTCGCGCTTCGACAGGTCCAGGCGGACTTCGCCCACGCCCGGCACCTTCACGTCCGTCGTGCCGCCCGTGCTGACCGACACCTTCTTGCCCAGGACCGTCACCGAGCCGAGCAGGTTGGAGACGGCGACCGGGGTCTTCCCGGCCTCGCAGGTCGCCCTGGAGGTGACCGTGCCGACCTCGACGAGGGAGAGCAGGGGGAGGCCGGGGACGTGCAGCTTGGCGTGGGCGAGGCGGGTGGACGCCTCGGCCCCGGCGCCGTCGACGGTCGCCTTCGCCTCGGCGACGTCCGCGCGCAGGACGCTGAAGGGCTTTCCGCCGTCGACGCCCTTCAACTCGGCCGACAACGCGGTCTTCTCGGCGCTGTGCGGAGCCTGCACCTCGTTGAGGGAGACGGCGAGCGGGATGTCGACGCTCTTGTCGAGCAGGGAGACGTCGAGGCCGGTGCGCAGGACGGACGCGCTCGCCCGGCCCTGGCCGGACGTCGCGTGGGCGGTGCCCGCGCCGGCCAGGGCCGCGGGACCCGCGGCCAGGGCCGTCATCGCGACGACGGTCGCGGCGCGCCGGGCGCATGCGGGCAGCGGGAAGTTGTTGCCGTTCAAGGGTGGGACCCCCAGAAGAGAAATGCTTCGGGACCCCGCAAGAATCACGTACGAGGGGTGAACGGTCAGCAGGGTGACGCGAGTTCACTCCAACGTGAGTTTTCCGTGCGTGTCTTCGAATCCATCGGCACGCACGTTCTCCACGACTCCCCGCGGCACGGCGCTCTCAGCTCACCACCGCGCCGTTGAGTACCACCCGGCGCGGTGCCGCCAGCACCCGTACGTCGGCACGCGGGTCGCTCTCGTAGACCACCAGATCCGCCGGAGCGCCCTCGACCAGGCCGGGGCGTCCGAGCCACTCGCGCGCGCCCCAGGTCGTCGCCGAGAGCGCCGCCAGCGGCGGGATGCCCGCCGTCACCAGTTCCGCGACCTCCGCGGCCACCAGACCGTGCGGCAGCGTCCCGCCGGCGTCCGTGCCGACGAAGACCGGGATGCCGGCGTCGTAGGCGGAACGGACGGTGTCGTAACGGCGTTCGTGGAGCCGGCGCATATGGGCCGACCAGCGCGGGAACCTGGACTCGCCGCCGGCGGCCAGGTCCGGGAAGGTGGCGATGTTGACGAGGGTCGGCACGATCGCCACGCCGCGTGACGCGAACAGCGGGATCAGCTCGTCGGTGAGGCCCGTCGCGTGCTCGACACAGTCGATGCCCGACTCGACGAGGTCGCGGAGCGAGCTCTCGGCGAAGCAGTGCGCCGTCACCCGCGCGCCCAGGCGGTGGGCCTCCGCGATGGCCGCCTCGGCCGCCTCCCGCGGCCAGCTGGGGGCCAGGTCGCCCACCTCGCGGTCGATCCAGTCGCCGACCAGCTTGACCCAGCCGTCGCCGCGACGGGCCTCCCGCGCGACGTACGCGACCAGGTCCTCGGGCTCGATCTCGTGCGCGTAGCCGCGGATGTAGCGGCGGGTACGGGCGATGTGCCGGCCCGCCCGGATGATCTTCGGGAGGTCCTCGCGGTCGTCGACCCAGCGGGTGTCCGAGGGCGAGCCGGCGTCGCGGATCAGCAGGGCGCCCGCCTCGCGGTCGGTCAGCGCCTGCTTCTCGGCGACGTCCGTGTCCACGGGGCCGTGCGCGCCCAGACCCACATGGCAGTGGGCGTCGACCAGACCGGGCAGCGCCCAGCCCTCGACCGTGCGCACGTCGCGGGCGCCGACGGGACGGTCGTAGGAGATCCGGCCGTCGACGACCCACAACCCGTCGCGGACTTCGTCGGATCCGGTCAGGATCCGCCCCTTCACGTGCAGCACCGCGCGATCGCTCATGCAGTGCACCCTAGCTACTGCTCCGGGTCGCCCTTCCGGTCACCCGCCCGGCCGCCCGCCTGGCCGGAGGCGCCCTCGCCCGCGTCGGCCAGCTCGGCCATCGCCGGGTCGAGGAGACGGGAGAGGAAGTGCCGGGTGCGCTCGTGGCTGGGGTTCCCGATCACCTCGGCCGGGGTGCCGTCCTCCACGATCACCCCGCCGTCCATGAAGACGACCCGGTCGGCGACCTCGCGGGCGAAGGTCATCTCGTGGGTGACGACCATCATCGTCATGCCCTCGTCGGCCAGCATCCGCATGACCGCGAGGACGTCGCCGACCAGCTCCGGGTCGAGCGCCGACGTCGGCTCGTCGAACAGCATCACCTCGGGCCCCATCGCCAGCGCGCGGGCGATCGCGACGCGCTGCTGCTGGCCGCCGGAGAGGGAGGCGGGGTAGGCGTCCGCCTTCTCCGACAGGCCCACCCGCTCCAGGTTCTCGGCGGCCACCTTCGCCGCCGCCGACTTGCCGCGCCGGAGCACCCGGCGCTGCGGCAGCGTGAGGTTCTCGGTCACCGACAGGTGCGGGAAGAGGTTGAACTGCTGGAAGACCATCCCGATACGGCGGCGGACGGCGTCGATGTCGACGTCGGGGTCGGTGAGCTCGGTACCGCCCACGAAGACCTGGCCCTTGGTGGGCTCCTCCAGCAGGTTCACACAGCGCAGCAGCGTCGACTTGCCAGAGCCGGACGGGCCGATCACACAGACGACCTCGCCCTGGCCGATCTCCAGGTCGATGCCGCGCAGCACCTCGTTGGTGCCGAACGACTTGTGCAGGTCGCGGACTTCGATCTCCGGTCGGCTCATTTCACGGCCTCCTGGGCCTTGGCCTCCATGCGCCGCACGACGAAGCCGAGCGGGATGGTCACCAGCAGGTAGCACAGGCCGGCGACCAGGATCGGCGTGGAGTTGGCGGTCGTGCTGGCCAGGTCACGGCCGTACTTGGACAGTTCGCGCTCCTCCAGCGTCACCCCGAGGAGCAGCACCAGGGAGGAGTCCTTGAAGAGCATGATCAGCTCGTTGGTGAGCGGCGGGAGGATGATCCGGAACGCCTGCGGGATGATGACCGAGACCATCGCGCGGGCCGGCGAGAAGCCCAGCGACCGGGCCGCCTCCAGCTGTCCCTTGGGCACGGCCTGGATGCCCGCGCGGAACGTCTCCGCCATGTACGCGGCCCCGATCAGGCCGAGCCCGAGGGCCGCCTTGCCGTAGGTGCCGCCGACGATCTCCGTGCCGGGGAAGGCCAGCGGCACGGCCACGCCGATGAAGACGAAGATCAGCAGGGCGGGCAGACCGCGGAAGATCTCGATGTAGACACCGGCCAGCCAGCGGTACGGGCCCACGGAGGACAGCCGCATCAGGGCGATGACCAGACCGAGCACCAGGCCGAGGACGAAGCCGGACGCCGTGTACAGCACGGTGTTCTTCAGCGCCAGCGTGATGACGTCCGGGAACATCTCCTTCGCGATGTCCCACTGGGCGAACTGGTTCTTCAGCCGGCCCCAGTCCGCCGTGACCGCGAAGACGATCACGGCGGCGACGAACACGACGTACTGCGCGCCGCGCGAGAGGCTGCGCTTCTGCCGCCGGGTCAGGCCCTTCTTCTTCGGTTGGAGTCGTACGTCGCTGTCGGCCATGGGGTCAGGAGCCCGAGGCGGCGGCCGACGGGGACGCGGCCGACTCGTCGTACGGGCCGATCCACTTCTCGTACAGCTTCTTGTAGGTGCCGTCGGCCTTCGCGTCCGCCAGCGCCTTGTTGATCGCGGCGACCAGCTTGGCGTTGCCCTTCTTCACCGTGAAGCCGTACTGCTCACCGGTGTTGAGGTTGTCGACGACCTTGAAGGCGTCGGCGTTGGCCTTGTCCTTCAGCCAGCCCTGGACGACCGGGAAGTCGATGATGACGGCCTTGACCTGGCCGGTGCGCAGACCGTTGAGGACGGCGTCGGAGGACTCGAAGGAGACCGGGTCGAAGCCCTGCTTCTTGGCGTAGTCCTCGCCGGTGGTCTGCGCCTGGGCGCCGAGCTTGACGTCCTTGGACTTCACGTCGGCGAGCGAGGTGACGCCCGCGCCCTTGTCGACCAGGACGGCCTGGGTGGCCTCGAAGTACGGGTCGGAGAAGTCGACGTTCTTCTTGCGCTCGTCGGTGATGGTCATGCCGGCCGCGGCGAGGTCGCACTCGCCGGAGTTGAGGAAGGCGCCGGTCTTGAAGTTCTCGAACGGCGTGTCGAGGATCTCCTGCTTCACGCCCAGGTTCTTGGCGGCCAGGTCGATCAGCGAGACGTCGAAGCCCTGCACCTTGCCGTCGATCTCCGACTGGAAGGGCGGGTAGGGCAGGTGGGTGCAGGTGGTGAGCTGGCCCGCCTTGACGAGCTCGACCCCGCCGGCGGCGGTCCTGGAGCCGCTGCCGCCGTCATCGGTGGAGGTGCAGGCGGCGAGGAGCATCAGCCCGGCCGTCACGGTGGTGGCGGCCAGGACGCGGGTGCGGCGGCCGGGGAGGGTGTTCACGGCGGGCCTTCCTGTAAGGGAACTATGGGTTCCGATTATAAGGAGAAGTTTGAGGCTCTCAAATCAAACCGATGGTTACGGAGCCGTGCGGCCTGCGAAGTCACCGGTGGGGAGGGCGGGGAGGGTGGGGTACGCGCCGGTTAGTCTCGTCACCTCTACCCCGTGAGCGAAGAGAGCACCGCCGTGACACACCCGTTCCTGGACCTCGCCCCGCTGAGTGCCGCACACTTCGCCTCGATCGAGGACCGGGTGGCGCGGCTGCTGGACACCCGGCAGGACGTCGTGATCATGCAGGGCGAGGCACTGCTGCCGCTGGAGGGCGCGATCCGCGGTACGGCCGGTCCGGGCACGACCGCGCTCAACGTGATCACCGGCCCGTACGGGCAGACCTTCGGGGACTGGCTGCGGGACTGCGGCGCCACGGTGATCGACCTGGCGGTGCCCTTCCACACGGCGGTGACGGCCGCGCAGATCCGGGAGGCGTTCGCCGAGCACCCCGATATCGACTTCGTGTCGCTGGTGCACGCGGAGGCGGCGACCGGCAACACCAACCCGGTCGCGGAGATCGGCGAGGTGGTGCGGGAGCACGGTGCGCTGTTCTACCTGGACGCGGTCGCCTCGATCGGCGCGGAGCCGGTGCTGCCGGACGCGTGGGGCGTGGACCTGTGTGTGATCGGCGCGCAGAAGGCGATGGGCGGCCCGGCGGGCGTGTCGGCGGTGTCGGTGAGCGAGCGGGCCTGGGCGCGGATGGCCGCGAACCCGAAGGCGCCGCGCCGGTCGTACCTGTCCCTGCTGGACTGGAAGGAGCGCTGGGTCGACGGCGGTCGCAAGGCGCTGCTGCACGCGCCCGCGCAGCTGGAGATGCTGGCACTGGAGGCGTGTGTCGAGCGGATCGAGGCGGAGCGGCCGGAGACGGTGATGGCCCGGCACGCGTCCGCCGCCGCCGCGACGCGCGCCGGTGCGCAGGCACTGGGCGGCGGGCTGGAGCCGTACGTGCGCGACGCGGCGGAGGCGGCGCCCGTCGCCACGACGCTGCGCACCCCGCCGGGGGTGGTGGCGTCGGAGCTGGTGGCGCGGGCGCTGGCGAGCGACCCGGAGCTGCCGCTGGCCGCGGGTGGGGGCGCGCTGGCCAAGGAGATGATCCGGGTCAACCACTACGGGGGCGACGCGACCGTCGGCGTGGTGCAGGGATGCCTGGCGGCGCTGGGTGCCGCGCTGGCGGAGAAGGGGCTGGACGTCGATCTGGAAGGGGCCCGGCGAGCCGTGGAGGACGCCTGGCGGTAGACGTCCTCCACGGCCCGGAGTCGGTTCGCCGTCGCCGTCGGCCCGCCGCCGGTTCGCCTTCGGACGGGACCGGCGGAGCCTCGCTGTCGGTGCCGCCTGTCATGCTGCCCCGCATGACCTCCGACACTCCCCTCATCCTTCCCGACGGCCGACCGGTGCCCCTGCTGACCGGTGACGAACTCCCCATGCTGGAGAGCTGGTTGGCGTTCCACCGGGCCACGCTCGAGCTGAAGTGCGCGGGGCTGGACGACGAGCAGCTGCGGCAACCGGCGGCCGAACCGTCCGAGTTGACCCTGCTCGGTCTCGTCCAGCATCTCGCCGAGGTCGAACGCAACTGGTTCCAGCGGGCGTTCGCCGGACTGGAGGTGCCGCCCGTCTTCGAGGAGAGGACCGGGTACGCCCTCGACGCCGGGCGGGGCCTCGACGAGGCGCTGGCCGCCTGGCGGCGGGAGATCGCGCGCGGACGTGAGCTGATCGCCGGGCGGCCGCTCGATGCCACCGGGCGGATCGCCGACGGGCCGATGGCCGGGCTCGAGGTCAGCCTGCGCTGGGTGCTGATCCACATGATCGAGGAGTACGCCCGGCACAACGGCCACGCGGACATTATCCGGGAGCGTATCGACGGGGTTACCGGAGCCTGAATACAAGGTAATTCGCGAATTCCCGTCGATCCCTTTCCCCGCCTTTTCATCAGCGATAGCTTTCCTGAGTTCTTCTGCCCCGATTCCCCACACCTAAACGCGGGAAATTTCAGGCAGATTTCGAGTGCGTGACGCATTGCACAAGCGAAGCGTTATGTCCTTTTCGCGCGGTACAAAAAGGGATGAAACGGCGATCTGTCCCAGTGGCATCACCGAATCACCACGGCCTCTCCATGCGTTATTGAATTTCCCTGGGTAAGTTCAATCCGCATGACTGCCGCACAATCAGACCTACGTATCGACAGCCCGTCGGTGGAAGACGGCGCAGCGCTCTGGCGTCTCGCGAAGGAATCCGGGACGCTCGACCTGAACTCGTCCTACAGCTATCTGCTGTGGTGTCGCGACTTCGCCGCCACCTCGGCGGTGGCCCGCGCGGAGGGCGGCGAGCCGGTCGGGTTCGTCACCGGGTACGTCCGGCCGGAGGACCCGGGGACCCTGCTGGTCTGGCAGGTGGCCGTCGACGCCGCGCACCGTGGTCGCGGCCTCGCCGCCGCCCTGCTGGACGGGCTGACCGCACGGGTCGCCGCCGAACGCCCGCTCACCGCCGTGGAGACCACGATCACGCCGGGCAACACCGCCTCCGAGCGGCTGTTCACCTCGTTCGCCGACCGGCACGGAGCGACCGTCACCCGTGAGGTGCTGTTCGACTCCGGTCTGTTCCCCGACGGCCCGCACGATCCCGAGGTCCTGTACCGGATCGGCCCCCTCGCCTTCTGACCCGCCTGCCCCGCCCAGCCCGCCTCTCCTTCCGACCCCCACTCCGAGGAGCGTTTCGTCGTGACCATCACCCAGCCCGACCTCAGCGTGTTCGAGACCCTCGAGTCCGAGGTGCGCAGCTACTGCCGCAGCTGGCCCGCGGTCTTCGACCGCGCGCAGGGCAGCCGTATGTACGACGAGGACGGTCACCGCTACCTGGACTTCTTCGCCGGCGCCGGATCCCTCAACTACGGTCACAACAACCCCGTGCTGAAACGGGCGTTGATCGACTATCTGATGCGGGACGGCGTCACGCACGGGCTCGACATGTCGACCGTGGCCAAGCGGACCTTCCTCCAGACCTTCCAGGATCTGGTGCTGCGACCGCGTGACCTGCCCTACAAGGTCATGTTCCCGGGCCCGACCGGCACCAACGCCGTGGAGTCGGCCCTGAAGCTGGCGCGGAAGGTGAAGGGACGCGAGGCCATCGTGTCGTTCACCAACGCCTTCCACGGGATGTCCCTCGGATCGCTCGCCGTGACCGGCAACGCCTTCAAGCGGGCCGGTGCCGGGGTACCGCTGGTGCACGGCACGCCCATGCCGTTCGACAACTACTTCGAGGGTCAGGTCCCCGACTTCCTGTGGTTCGAGCGGCTGCTCGAGGACCAGGGGTCCGGGCTCAACAAGCCCGCCGCCGTGATCGTCGAGACCGTGCAGGGCGAGGGCGGCATCAACGTCGCGCGTCCGGAGTGGCTGCGGGCGCTCAAGGACCTGTGCGAGCGCCAGGACATGCTGCTGATCGTCGACGACATCCAGATGGGATGCGGGCGCACCGGGGCCTTCTTCTCCTTCGAGGAGGCCGGGATCGTCCCGGACATCGTGACCGTCTCCAAGTCGATCAGCGGCTATGGACTGCCCATGTCGCTCTGCCTGTTCAAGCCCGAGCTGGACGTGTGGGAGCCGGGTGAGCACAACGGCACCTTCCGCGGCAACAACCCGGCCTTCGTCACCGCCACCGCCGCCCTGGAGACGTACTGGGCCGACGGGTCCGCGATGGAGAAGCAGACCCGGGCGCGGGGCGAACAGATCGAGCAGGGGCTCATCTCGATCACCGAGGAGAACCTCGCCGACGTCAAGGAGTACCGGGGCCGCGGTCTGGTGTGGGGCCTGGAGTTCCACGAGAAGGCGCGGGCCGGGCGGGTCGCGAAGCGGGCCTTCGAGCTCGGGCTGCTGATCGAGACGTCCGGTCCGGAGAGCGAGGTCGTCAAACTGCTGCCGGCCCTGACCATCACCCCCGAGGAACTGGACGAGGGCCTCAGTGTCATCGCCCGCGCCGTACGGGAAACCGTCTGACGCCCTCGGTCCCCGTATCCCCAGCTGTATCCCTGCCTGTATCCCCTACCTAGGAGGCATCGCACCACCGTGATCGTCCGTTCGTTCAAGGACATCGAAGGCACCGACCGGCATGTGCGGGCGGCGTCCGGCACCTGGGAGAGCAAGCGCATCGTGCTCGCCCAGGAACGGGTCGGGTTCTCGCTGCACGAAACGATTCTGTACGCGGGTACCGAGACGTCGATGTGGTACGCGAACCACGTCGAGGCCGTCGTCTGCGTCGAGGGCGCTGCCGAACTGACCGACCACGAGACCGGGCGGACGCACAGCATCACGCCCGGCACCATGTACCTCCTCGACGGGCACGAGCGGCACACGCTGCGCGTCAAGGAGGACTTCCGCTGCATCTGCGTGTTCAACCCGCCCGTCACGGGTCGGGAGGACCACGACGAGAACGGCGTGTACCCCCTGCTGACCGAGCCCGAGGAGGTGTAAGCATCGTGACCACCCTCACCGATCTCTACCCCACCCGTGGCACCACCGAGGTGTCCGTCCCCCGTCAGGATCCCGTCGTCTGGGGCTCCCCCGACACCCCGGGCCCGATCCCGGCGGCCGGCCTCCAGGAGTACGAGCGCGACGGCTTCCTGGCCGTCGACCAGCTGATCAGCGACGACGAGGTCACCGTCTGCCGACGGGAGCTGGAGCGGCTGGTCGCCGACCCGGAGATCCGGGCCGACGGACGGTCGATCGTCGAGCCGAAGTCCAAGGAGATCCGCTCGGTCTTCGAGGTGCACAAGCTCAGTCCCGTGTTCGCCGCGCTGGTCCGCGACGAGCGGGTCGTGGGGCGGGCCCGGCAGATCCTGGGCTCGGACGTGTACGTGCACCAGTCGCGGATCAACGTCAAGCCGGGCTTCGGGGCCGGGGGTTTCTACTGGCACTCCGACTTCGAGACCTGGCACGCCGAGGACGGTCTGCCGAACATGCGGACGGTGTCCGTGTCGATCGCGCTGACCGAGAACCTCGACACCAACGGCGGGCTCATGATCATGCCGGGCTCGCACCGGACGTTCCTCGGCTGCGCCGGGGCGACGCCCGAGGACAACTACAAGAAGTCGCTCCAGATGCAGGACGCGGGCACCCCCTCGGACGAGGCGCTGACCGCTATGGCCGGCGACTACGGCATCAAGTTGTTCACGGGCAAGGCCGGTTCGGCGACCTGGTTCGACTGCAACTGCATGCACGGGTCCGGCGACAACATCACGCCGTTCCCGCGCAGCAACGTGTTCATCGTGTTCAACAGCGTGGAGAACACGGCCGTGGAGCCGTTCGCGGCGCCGGTCCGCCGGCCGGAGTACATCGGCGCGCGGGACTTCACCCCCGTGCGGTGAACCGTCCTCCCCCGCCGGCCGCGTCGGCAGGCCCGGACGCCCCCACCCGGATCGGGTGGGGG